>JAMWCC010000117.1:7683-9111 GCA_023818375.1 Candidatus Omnitrophota bacterium
AGTCCAGCCAGATTAATCTAACACATACAAATGGATATATCTTATGGCGTAATAATTTGATTCCAACAATGGGAAATAATGCCTCGATGAGCGCGGGTATCGCTATCGTTCATAAGAACCACGACCTGACAGACGCTTTACGGACAGCCATGAAGGCTCAAAAAGAAGCTAAAGAGATCCTTGGTAGAAATGCGTTTGTGGTAAAGGTAATTAAAGGGTCTGGAAATATAGTTAGTTATGGTGAGAAATGGAAAATAAACGATAAACGTTCCATAGAAAATATTACGAAAATACTAAACAATGTTAAAAATTCCCGCGATGGAGAAGGTATTTCAATGTCCTTCTTTCAATCTGTATTTGATGACCTTAACAAACTCAAACATGAAAATGTTGACATGATTAAATCGATACTAAAGCTAAAACTGAAAAGGCACTCATCGATGAAAGACAAGGAAAAAAAGAAAGAATTTATAAAGGAAAGGGAAAATCTGTTTTCTTTTGTTGTAGAAAATTCGAAAAATTTAGAGGCACTTTCTTCGTTTTTTCTGTTACTTAGATTTCTTGCTACTGGAGGCAAAAGGTGAATATATCAATAAAACCTGTTGATGTTCTTTTTTTTAGAGATAGCAAGCCCTTTGGTCGTGGTTCAGAACACTTCACTCGTTCAATATTCCCGCCTTTTTCACAAACACTCTACGGTGCTTTCAGAACAAAGGTATTAGAAGATGTTGGGTGTAACTACGAAGAATTTAAGAAAGGAAATCTAATTCTCGGTAAAAAAAAGAATAAAATTGATATCGAGAAGATAAAAAAAGAGATAGGTACACCAGCTGAACCAGGGCAATTTTTACTGAAAGGGCCGTTGATTCTAAAAGATGACGAAGTAATATACCTGAAAATACCTGCGGATGTAAAATGCTCAAAAGAAAATGGAAAGAAATATATGATACTGAAACCTTTTGATTGGAAAACTGTTGGGATTGAAACAGATTTTGATGGCGATCAGTGTTTTCCACATGTTAAAACTGAAGTTCCCTTGGAAAATGTAGAAGGGTATATTTCTCTTTCGGATTTCGTTTCAAGTTATCTCATCGGAGAAAAAAATTTTGAAGAAAAATGCGTTGAAGAGCCAGAAAATATTTTTCAGTATGAAATGAGGATTGGCTTGAAAATAGATTCAAAATCTTATACTGCTGAAGAAAGAATGCTCTATACCGTTGGTGTTGTCCGGTTAAATAGTAACTTTTCTCTTTTTGTGAGAATTGAGAATCTTACCACATTAAAACCTGTTGGTTTGATCAAATTGGGAGGTTTGAACAAAGTATGTGAATATAAAGAATTATCCAACAACCCATTGAATGTTTTGTCAAAAGCGCAGGAACAAATAAAAGAAAAAATTTATAATACAAAAAAATTCAAAATTATTTT
>JAMWCC010000114.1 GCA_023818375.1 Candidatus Omnitrophota bacterium
GTTGAGTGCTGATGTCGGATTGTGTCTTCATAAATTGAGAAAAATTTTGACAAGGAGGTGCTCGAAAAGGTATCATCTCTCAAAACTACATAGTTAAAGCCTTTATTTTTCACTGTTTTCTCACCCCCCTTTTTGTGGATTCTCTTTCAATTAATTCTGGTTTTACCAGAATCTTGCAGGGTGTATTATATCCCTGTATTTTTCTTTTTAATACTGAATAAAGATGGGCTGCTGTTTCCTCAATTTTTTGTTTTATGCTGGTAAGTGGTATCAGGCACATCCTTCCAATTTCTGTATCGTCAAACCCCACAATCCCCAGATCCTGCGGGATTTTCTTACCTTTAGATAAAGATACTTTCATAAAAATCGATGCCACCCTGTCATTAGTACAGAATACACTATCAATGTCTGTTTCCAATAATCTCTCTGCACCTTTTTCTATTTCCTTACCTGTTTCATCCCTGACAAGTTCAATCCTTGACTCATCGATATAATATCCATTGTCCGCAAGTGCCTTTTTGAAACCTTCAAATCTTTCTTTTACTGCGGTTGTTTTAATTTCCGGAGCGATAAAACCATGTCTGGTGTAACCCATTTTTATCAAATGTTCCCCTGCCATATATCCACCAGCAAAGTAATCAGTTGAAACATAATCAATGTCAGCATTTTCCACATGGGTAAAACTTAACAGAGGAAACTTAAGCTCAATAAGTTTTCTAAGAAATTTATTCTCGCCTTTATGTCTTGCCGGCGCTATTGCTATGCCATCAACTCTTCTATAGTAAAATTCCTGAAGCAATTCTTCCTCAAGAGCGGGATTATCGTAAGAACAGCCAACAAAAACATGGCACCTGTCTTTGTATGCAAGTTTTGTCATATTCTCGATACGCGCCAGTGTTGTCTCTCCATACATATCACTTACTATAAGGCCAATAGTTCCGGTTTTTCCCTTTTTCAGGGAAACAGCAATATAGTTTGGTCTATATCCAAGTTCTGCCGCAAGCTGCTTCACCTGTTCTTTCAATTTTTGGCTGGCAAAACAACTTTTTCTATCCGAGAGTATGGCATAAACTGTTGAAACCGCAATACCCAGTTCATCTGCTATTTGCTCAACGATATTTGAAGATTTTCGTGTTTTCGTATCCATGGATTATCCATCGTTATTTTATATTTAGTTATCTGGTATTTTCTGTTGAATGCTGGAAATGGCCTATTACTGAAGTTATGGCAGGTTACCTTCTTTTGTGATTCTCTCCTAATGATCTTCATTCAGATTCCTTTTATAATTCTGCTTCTGATGTTATAATACTCAACAAACATAAACTTGTCAATACTGAGGAACAAAAAATGGTAATTGACGCGCACAATCATCCTGAATGGCATGGATATACAATAGAAAAATTTGTTAGAAACATGGATGAAAACGGTATTGACATAACATGGCTTTTGACATGGGAAGCACCAGAAGATGAGTACCCACCAACTATATTTTCTTCAATTCCATGCTGGGAAAAAAATGGTCCAATTCCATTTAGCCGAGTTATTGAATATGTTAAACAAAAACCAGATAGGTTTGTTCCAGGTTATGCTCCGGATCCAAGAAGACCTGAAGCGATTGACCTGCTTGCTGGTGCAATAAGCTTATATGGCGTGCGTGTTTATGGAGAGTTGAAACTCAGGATGATGTATGATAATCCTGATGCAATAAGGATGTTCAGATTTTGTGGGGAAAAAGGACTGCCTGTTATAGTACACATTGATTATGAGTTTGATACAGGTTCAATGTATCCCAGGCCTTCTTACTGGTATGGTGGTGGAATTGAAGCTTTTGAAAGAGCAATTGCAAAATGCCCTGAGACAGTTTTCCTTGGACACGGTCCTGGTTTCTGGGCTCATATCTCTGGAGACGATAAATATGACAAAGAGATGTATCCAGCCGGCAAAGTAAAAGAAGGTGGAAAAATTATTCAGATGCTTAAAAAACACAAAAATCTTTACTGTGATCTTTCGGCAGGCTCCGGACTGAATGCAATAAGAAGAGACCTAGAATTTGGCAGGAAATTTTTAATAGAGTTCCAGGATAGGATACTTTTTGCCAGAGATTATTTCGACTCCAATCACAGGCAATTACTTGAATCTCTCAATCTTTCAAAGGATGTTCTCGAAAAGATATATTTCAAAAACGCAATGAAGCTGGTTCCCTTATAATTTTTATTGTTTCAAGACAGGTAGTTCTATTGTGAAAGTGGCTCCAGAACCAAGTTTTGATTCAACTTTGATACTACCACCGTGGCTCTCAACAATCTTTTTAGTAAGTGCCAGACCAATTCCAGTTCCCTTCTTTTTATCAGTTGTGAAAAATGGTTCAAAAATCTTATCAAGATTTTCCTCTGGTATGCCAGGACCAGTGTCTGCTATTTTTATTGAGACATAATCCTGTGATAGTTCACAACTGATTTTCAATTGCCCCCCATCAGGCATGAATCTTATCGCATTATCTAAAATATTCATAATGGCGTTGTGCAATGATTCTTTGTTTGCCCACACATATATTTTTTCGTCGGGACATTCCAACAAAAAATTGATTTTTGAGATATTGCATTTCGGTTTGATAAAATTACACAGAGATTCAATAAATTCATTTAGCTCAACCTTTTCTTTTGTTATGGCGTTCATTCTGCTATATGAAAGAACCTGGTTGACAATCGTTGAGAGATTCTTGATGCTGTCAACAAGTAGAGACCAGTTTTCAATAACATCATTCCATTCACCTTGTTTAATCAATGCATCGATAAGTTCTACTGCGCCAAAAAGTCCAACAAGTAAATTTTTTAACGAATGCACCAGTTCTGCTGTTGCAAGGCCGATTGCAGCAAGCTGCTCGCTGTGAATTTTCTTTTCCTGGACGACAAGCAATTGAAGCGATATAACTACAAGGTCCCCAAGGAATCTAAAAAATAAGAGGTCTTCATTTGTAAAATCTGGTTTTTCTGGATTTGTTCTTGAAATACTGAAAACACCATTGACAGAGTTTTCAAATATTAAAGGAATTATGATTGACGAGGATATACTTTCTTTGCTCTGAGACTTGAATCTCCTATCACTTTTTATCGGACCATTCAAAATCAATGTTTTCTTATTCTCAGCAACCCAGTAACTGATATTTTGTTTTTTTGCAATGGGTCTGCTTCTAATAATTTCTTCTGGTATCCCTGTACCGGCAACAAGTTGCAGATGTCCTGTCTTTTCATCTCGCAAAAAGATGGAAGCTCTATCTGCGTCAAATTCATCTGATGCAAGTTTTGAAATCAAGAATAAAAGATGTTCTGAGTTTTTTGCTTTCGTAATACTTTCGTTGATTTTTATAAAAAAATTTTGTATTTTTGGAGGTATCTGGAGTGTTTTTTCTGACATGTATCTCCTTTCATTCAGGTATCGGTCTAACTTTTTTGTTTTTAAGATACTGGCTTAGGGCTTCGTCAACAACTTCTTTAATATCTTTCCTATCCCAATATGATAATGCTTTAATTTTTTCAAGGTATTCTTCCCGTACAATGAAGGTTGCTCTAATCCATCCTTCCTTCAACCCCAATTTTGTCTTGGGAATTTCTTTTTTCTCAGAACGAATTTCGATTTTTTCTGGTTGCTCTTGTTTTTGTTTCCTGCTATCTCTTATCCAGCTGAGCGGATCAGAACCCAATCTTGTTTGTTTTTTATCCATTTTGCCCCCTATTTCTTTTCGTCTCTTTCAAGGATTTCCTTGCTTAGATTGAAATAGTCCTGTGCTCCATAGCTATCGGGTTTATACTCGTATATCGTCTTTCCAAAGCTTGGCGCTTCAGCAAGAGAAATGTTTTCCCTTATGAGAGTTTTGAAAAACTGGTCGCCAAAATAATCCCTTATTCTTTCAACAACTTCCCTGTTCAATCTTTTTCTTCCATCAAATCTTGTCCCTATGATGCCTGTAATTTTTAGGCCATGATTCAATCTTTTTTTCACTATTTCAACAGTTTCAAGCAGCTTGCTTATTCCTTGAAGGGCGAGAAATTCTGTCTGAAGCGGAATGTAAATCTCATCAGCTGTCGTAAGGGCATTAAGGGTTAAAAGTCCTAAACTTGGCGGGCAGTCAATAAAAACATAGTCATAATTCTTTATCGAAGAAAGGTTTTCCTTGAGCAAAAATTCTCTACCTGCGATACTGCCAAATTCAAGGTCTGCTCCTGATAGATCCAGAGAAGCAGGAAGTACATAAAAAATTCCTGAATGTCTTGACTGGCTTGAAAAGGGAAGAACTGCTTCAGTCGGTCTTTCTATTATAGCATCTATGATAGGTATTTCACCTCTAAAAACGTGATAAAGTGTTTTTTCAAGCTCGTGTGCCTTAATGCCTGTACTGTATGTTAAATGTGCCTGCGGATCAAGATCCACAAGAAGTACCTTTTTTTTCAAAAAACACAGACCTGCACCAATATTAACAGCTGAAGTCGTTTTCCCAACGCCGCCCTTCTGGTTAATTATTGCAATGCATTTCATAAAATTTCCCCTTTTTTTGTAAACTGTGTTTACATATTAAACAAAAAAAGGAATTTCGTCAATGTTTTATAAATTGTGTTGTCTTTTGACAGTTTTTATTTGTACGATGGTACTCTTTTACATGGTAGAAAAATGCTTCAAGCCTTATCTGAGTTGTTGCCTGCTCAAGTCCATCATATGCAATGTTTATCCAGGGAATTGATAGATCTTCCTTTATTTTTTTGGAGACAGCGGTAACGATATTTCCTGGCAGACACGTAAAAGGTAAGACGTTTACCACACCATCAAGTGAGTATTTTTTCCACTCAATTGCTTTACCAATACTCAAAGCGGCTTCACCAAACCACTTTATGATATATGGTTCGGCATTGTTCCATATTTCATAAATGGTGCGGGGTTCTTTTTCATGTAGAAAACCATCAAAAATTCCCTCAATTTCTTCGCGAACCTTATCCATTCGCCATCTGAAAATTCTGTTTCCTGCTATCTGTAGACTATTAAGAATAATGTTTTTTAAGGCGATGCTCATCTTTTCAAATCCATCCGTGCCAAAAAATATTCCATAAAAGAACTCCTTTTGTTTAACTGAAAGGTCAAGGAGTGTCGTCGCATTGGTGTGATATCCCCATTCTGCATAAGGTGGAAGCAAAACCTCTCCACCCAATGCTTCTATTTTTTTCACAATCTCATCGTTACTGAAAGGATGGTTCCTGACATAGATTTCACCTACAAGTCCAATCCTGGGTTTATCAACTTTTACTGTCTCAATCTTGTCCATTTCCTTTCTTGCCTGCTTTAAAATTTCCAAAATTTTTCTGCCAAGATCAGCCAGTTTCATTGATTTTGAATTTTCCACTACATCACAAATTCTGCCAAGAAAATTATGGTAAAGTTGTTCGGCTTTGCCCTTATGAATTTCATACGGACGAATCTGACGAAGAGTTTTGCCAAGATAATCAACAGCCATTGTGCCATTGAGAAAGACAAAAAACATTCGCCATGCTGCTGCTCCTGAAAGTCCATAGGCTTTTGCAAAACTTAAACTTTCTGGAGCACCAGGAGAAATGATGGGTACATCGTATCCAAGCTCTCCAAGAATAATCCGTTGCAATCTATTATACTGCCCAAAACGACATGGCCCATATGTAAGTGGCATGAAGAATGCAGTTTTTTCAGGATCATTATGTCTCAATGTTTTTAGCATATCACCGGTCGTGATGATAAATGGATAACACTCCTTACCAAGTGTATATTTTCTGCCAAGTTTCAGTGTTTCCAGGTCAGCGTACATGACATCAGAATCAATTCCCATACTGCGCAGAACCGAGCTTATTATAAGCGAGCCATCTCCCATATAAGGAACAAAAACCTTTCGCCCGCTTGCAGGATTGAATTGGGTTTTTCTCACAAAGATATTTTTTTCAGCTGCAACTTTTGAAATGGTTTTGAATTTTCTATAATTGTTCAGGGAATCTGCAAATGCCTCACATCTTGTTATAATTCCTGCTCCTGCTGTGTGTTCGTCAACCTCAATCTTTAAAAATGGTTTATCAAGCTGTCTTTCAAAATACTGAAGCAAAAAAGAATCAGGACCACAGCCAAAATTTGTGATATACACAGGGTATAATCGGGTATCTTGTTTTATAATTTCAAGGGCACTCATCATACGGTATCCAAATTCCCAGTAAAGATTGGGCCATTTTTCAAAAATATCAACCTTTTCAAGAGGCAGATAATCAAGAGGTAAAACCCAGAACCCAAGGTTTCGCAGTTTTTCTGGAATATCCATACAGACTGCGCGGTCGCAGCAATTATAAGGTCTGCCCAAAATCACCGCAATAACTGCATCTGAAGGTAGACTTTCAAGAATTTTTCTTCCCTTGTCCCGTATAAGCTGTTTGAATCTATTCTGTGCGGCAAAAGCAGCATTAGCGGCTTTAAGCGTGGTTGAATTGTCTTTACCGAGCATTCTTCCTATTTTTAATAGTTGATTCCTTTTCGAATAATTTCTGAAACTAAAGTTGATAACGGGTTCCAGAAGCATCTTTTTGGGTAGCTTAAGACAGCTTTTAGCAATAGTTGAAATGGCTTGTACATATGGGCAGGTATAACTTCCCCTTCTTGTTCCATCAATTCTTTTGTAATCACAGGGCATATCACGAATTACGGGTAGGAAAATAAGATCAACATTTTTATCAAGAAGATTCTGAACATGACCGAGAGCCACCTTTACAGGAAAACATGTTTCTGCTGCTGATGCTTCAAGACCCGCATTTATTATATCCCTGTTTGTCTCATCCGAGACAACGACACTAAATCCAAGTTCAGAAAAAAATGTGCTCCAGAAAGGTAAAAACTCGTATGTCAGCATTGCTCGTGGAATACCAATTTTCAGACTATCTTTGTTTTTACCAGCAACTTGGTAGTAGCTTGAAAACAGCAATTCATTTCTTTGCGCAAAAAGGTCAGATGCCTTCTGCCTATCCGATGTTCGTACTTCATATTTTTCGCATCTACCGCCATAGAATAGGTTTCTGGAATCTGCTGTTGATACCTTTTTAATTTCACAATGGTTTGAGCATCCTGAACATATAAAGCTTGACTGTTGGTAGGTAAGACCAATAATCTCCTTAAAACCGCGGAAGTTACTTTTTCCACTTGCTTTCTCCAGTGCCACGATTGCAGCACCTATGGCACCGGTAACCTCATGGTGGCATGGTACAATGATTGGTTTATTCAGTGTTTTTTCAAAAGCAGCAACCACAGATTTATTAAATGCAACCGCACCCTGAAAAAATATTTTGTTACCGATCTTTTTTCTTCCAACGACCCTGTTTAAGTAATTTGTGACTATTGAATATGAAAGTCCAGCTAAAATATCAGGAATACTGGCACCTTTTTGAAAATGGGCATAAACATTTGTTTCCATAAATACTGTACATCTTTCACCAAGATTAAGCGGAGATTGTGCAGTCAATGCAATATCACCAAAATCTTCAATTGCGATATTGAATCGCTCTGCTTGTTCTTCAAGAAATGAGCCAGTACCTGCGGCACAGATCTTGTTCATTTCAAAATCTATTACGACGCCATTTTGCAGTGAAATATACTTTGAGTCCTGACCACCGATTTCAAAGATTGTGTCAACTTCGCTATCTATATGAACGGCCGCACGAGCCTGAGCAGTAATTTCATTTATTACTGTATCTGCTCCAACAAGGTCTCCAGTTAGATACCTGCCAGAACCTGTGGTTCCACAGGCAACAACTTCTACATCGGATGGAAGTTTTTCATACAGAAGAGAAATACCTTTTTTTACTGCTTCAATTGGCCTGCCTGCTGTGCGGATATAAACCTTGGCTATCAGATTTTTGTCTGTGTCTATTGCTACAACATTTGTGCTGATAGAGCCAACATCAATCCCGACAGCGATTTTTAGATTGTTTTTCTGGATCATGTTGCTTTTGTTTTCACTCTGTAGTTTTGAAAAAACTATTTCAAGCCGCGGAAGATTTTCAGTTTCCTTTTCTTTTAAAAGGGAATGCCTGGACAAAAGTTCAATTTTTTCTGAAAGACAAATACTTTTGTCAATTTGTTTTGTTTTCAGGGCAAGTGCAGCACCGATAGCAGGAACTGATTCGGGATTATCCGGAACTATTATATTTTGTTTTCCTATTTCCTCAAAAGCTTTTACCACTGCCTGATTAAATGCCAGCCCTCCGCAGAAAATCACAGGAGGGATAAAGTCTTTTCCTTTTGCAATTCCTGCTTTGAAACTTCTTGCAACAGCCCAGCACAGTCCCATAGCTATTTCTTCGTCAGGGGTACCTTCCTGTTGGAGGTGAATCATGTCTGATTTTGCAAATACACTGCATCTGCCTGCGATTGTTGCGGGTTTTTTTGCCTTCAGAGCAAGGGATGCAAAATCTGCAACAGACATATTGAATCTTGAAGCCTGCTGGTCAAGAAATGAACCGGTGCCAGCAGCACAGAGTTCATTCATTGAAAAATCATTTGTGCAAAGATCAACAAATTTTGAGTGTTCACCTCCAATTTCAATGACTGTTCTTGCATCAGGATAAAGGTACTTAGTTCCGGTAATCAGGGCTTCAATCTCATTTACAAAAGTAACATCAATTGACTCTGCAAGTTTTTTCCCACCACAGCCAGTAAAGGCAAGTCCATCAACTGTTGGAAAATTCTCTGAAAGTGCCTTTAAATCCTCAATTATGATATCGATAAACTTGCCATGGTGTCTTAGATATGGAAGGATATCGATTATTTTATCGTCTTTTAAAACCACTCTTTTTATGCTGATTGTACCGATATCATAACCAACCAGGACAGGCAAGGTATTCTCCTTCAACAGCATATTTAATAAAAAATTGTACTTTTTATCCTGTTGTGTGTCAACCGTGCGAATTGAGCCATAATAAATCTACCCGAAAAGTTATCGTTGCGTCAAATAAAAATCTACCCGAAAATACACCTCTGGTGGAGAGATATAGACAACCGGAGGTGATGATGAGAAAGGAAA
>JAMWCC010000009.1 GCA_023818375.1 Candidatus Omnitrophota bacterium
ATCAGCTTTGCGCACCATTACTGGCAAAAGAAAATCCAACCGACAGTGCGCTTGCAAGGTTCATCCGTGAAATCGGTCGAAATATGAAAAACCTTTTTATAATAGCCCAGGCAGACATTACAAGTAAGAATGAAAAAAAAGTTGAACATGCAAGAGAAAAAATACAAAATCTTTATGAACGTATAAAGGCTCTTAACAAGAAAATGAAACTATCAAAATTCAAGCTTGCAGTTGATGGTTTTGATATTATGGACATAATGGGGATAGGCCCGGGCAAGCAAGTTGGAATTATCAAGAAAAAGCTTGAAGAAATGGTTCTAAGTGGTGTAATTCCGAATAAAAAAAGGGAACTGACAAGGTATCTTAAAAACGTAAAACTTGAAGACCTTATTGGAGAGACAAATGAACAAATTGGACATTCTTTGGGCACCATGGAGAATTAATTTTATCAAAAGACCAAAGAGTAAAAAATGTTTTCTTTGTGAATTTGGCAAAAAAAAGAATGCAAAGTTTTTGCTGTGGAAAGGTTTTCACAGCATTATTGTCATGAACATCTATCCTTATAATAATGGCCATCTCATGGTTGCCCCGATTTTACATAAAAAAGATCTTGAAGACCTCACTGAAGAGGAAATAATAGAAATGACCCAGGCGATAAAAAAAGCCCTACGAATAATCAAAAAAGTATTAAAACCTGAAGGTTTTAATATAGGAGTGAATCTTGGAAAATGTTCGGGCGCAGGATTACCAGGACATATCCATGTTCATATCGTACCAAGATGGATCGGAGATACTAATTTTATGCCAGTTGTGGCTTCAACAAAAGTTATACCTCAATCACTTGAACAATTATCAGAAGTATTGAAAAAAGAGTTTTCTGAATCTTAAAAAAGGACGAGATTTATGTATGTTGCAGACTTTCATATTCATTCTAAATACAGCAGAGCAACAAGTAAAAATATGGACATAGAACATTGTGCACAATGGGCAAAAATTAAGGGTATTTCACTACTTGGAACCGGTGATATTACCCATCCACTCTGGTTCTCTGAGCTAAAAGAAAAATTGAAACCTTCTGAAAGGAGTGGAATTTACGTTTATAATGACATTGAATTTATTTTAACAGGAGAGGTTAACAATATCTTTCCTAAAGATAATTCCATGAGGAAAATTCACAATATAGTATTTTTCTCTTCCTTTGAAACTGCTGAAAAGTTTAATAAAACGCTTGAAAAATTTGCTGAGCTTATGATTGATGGTAGACCAATTCTTCAAATCGATGCCAGAACTCTTATAAAACTTGTAAGAGATGCAGATCCTGAAGGATTTGTAGTACCTGCTCATATCTGGACGCCCCACTTTTCGCTTTTTGGTGCAAATTCTGGCTTTGATAGGATTGAAGATTGCTTCGAAGAAGAAACAGAAAATATTCTTGCCCTTGAAACCGGTTTGAGCAGTGATCCACCAATGAACTGGCTACTTTCCCAGCTTGATAGATTTACTCTGGTTTCAAATTCTGACTCGCATTCTCCTCAGAAAATTGGAAGAGAAGCGAATGTTTTTAATCAGCCATTTAATTTTTTTGAATTGAAGGAAATATTGAAAACAAAAGATAATAAAAGGTTTCTCTTCACAATCGAATATTTTCCGGAAGAAGGAAAGTATCATTATGACGGACACAGATTATGCAAGGTACGACTTTCACCGACAGAAACGATAAAACATAAATATTTGTGTCCCGTCTGCGGGAAAAAAGTCACAGTTGGCGTAATGCACAGAGTTATCACTCTTTCAGACAGGAAGAATTCTGACCAATTCCATAACAAAATCCCTTTTAAACGCTTAGTACCACTTGATCAAATTATTGCCTCAGTTTACCAAAAGGAGGTTGAATCGAGCTTTACACAGCAGTTATATTCACAAGCCATATCAAAACTAGGGCCAGAACTAAAGATTCTGTTAGAAATACCAGAAAAAGAACTTTTTTCAACTCTTCCTGAAGAGATTGCAGCCGGTATAAAAGCCGTTAGAGAAGAAAAAATTGTTGTGATACCAGGATATGATGGAGAATTCGGAACAGTTAAAATCAACGTTTCATCATCTGGAAGTCAGATCCAGCAGACCCTTTTTTAAAAAAATCAACGACTACCTAATTTTGATTTTAAATAGCAGGGTCCTTTTCTCAATCTGGGCAATCATTTTTTTTGTACCGTCACTTTTCTGGCATCTTGGGTGCTATATAAAAATTATCTTTACCAAAAAAATAAAAGCTACCTCACCTGTAATCTCTGTTGGAAATCTGGAAGTAGGTGGCACCGGAAAAACTCCTTTGACAATTGAAATAGGAAAAATTTTTAAAGAGGTTTTACAAAAAGTCTGCATTGTAAGTTATGCAAAAAGTGAAGAAAGTTTGGATGAACCAATTTTAATTTCTAAAGAATTACCGGGAATGAAGGTATTTTACGGCAGGTCTCGTAGGAATGCATTGCTCGAAGCATTTAATAGTAATTGTGATCTTATCATCTTAGATGATGGTTTCCAGTATTTTGACATAAAAAATAAAATCGACATCGTGGTTATAGACCCATTAGTTCCAACGGTTTTTCTTATACCTGCTGGAAGAATGAGATTTCCCTTGAGTTTTTTAAAATATGCCGATGCAATAGTAATAAATAAAAGCATGGTGAGTGATTATATCTACAAAAAAATGCTACAGAAATTTGAAAAATACGGAAAACCTATTTTTGAAGCCAGATATGAACCGAACTGTTTTGTTGATGTTAAAGGCAAAAAATATACATTAAATTTTATCTACGGTAAAAAAGTTTTGCTGATCTGCGGTATTGCAAAACCAGATCGATTTATAAATACGGTTTACACATTGCAACCAGCTTGCATACTTTCTGCAGCGTATCCAGATCATTTTGATTACAGCAAAAAAGACATACTTGAAATTGGAAAAATCTTTTACAGAGAGAAATGTGACATGGTTGTAACAACCAAAAAAGACCTTGTAAAATTAGAAAAATTCGATGTGGATTTCCCTTTATATGCAATTGATATTATAATAAAAATCGAGCCTTATAAGATTTTTGTTGAGTGGTTGATGAACAAATTTTACTCAATCAGATGTGAAAAGATTGATTTATGAAAATTGTATGTTAAAATTTTGATGATGGAAAAATTTGAGCCAAAAAAGTTTATCTCAAAAAAAATACAAGAACTTAGAACTCAATCTGGTGAAAGAAAAATCCTTGTTGCAGTATCGGGTGGGTTGAAAAGTCTGGTTTGTTTTGAAATTGCTAGAAACGCAAAAATCAAAGACCAAAGCCAAGTAATCCCGTTGATGATTGACACAGGAATGCTGAGGACAACCCTTGATAAAAACCATAATATTCCCCAAACTGAAGTTAAACAAACTGAAGTATATTTCAAAAAAAGGTATGATTTAAACCTAGATGTATGGGATGAGGGAGAGAGATTCCTCGCTGCATTAAAGGGCATTGTTGACCCAGTTGAAAAACGGAAGGTTTTCAGAGACACTTTCTACAGAATTATGAGCCAGGCATTGCGAAGCTATTCAGCAGATGTTTTAGTAGTTGGTACCACAATTTCAGATATAATAGAAACCCAAAAAGGCATTAAGATTCATTTTAACGTCTTACACGAGGCGGGTATAAATCCTATGATGTATGGGCTACAGGTATCTGAACCGTTAAAAGAACTTACAAGAACACGTGTAAAAATGATTGCGAAAATTCTTGGTATACCCAAAAAATATTTATCTACCCAACCATTTCCGGGACCAGGTTTTGCAATAAGAATTATAGGAGAAGTTACAAGAGAAAAAATAGAAAAAATTAGGATGGCAACAAATATAGTTGAATCTGAGTTGAAGAATCCGAGACTCTCCCAGTGCTTCCCAGTTTTACTCGCAGATAAGGTCATAGGCATTCAGAATGACACAGGCTTCCTAGGTGACACCATCGCATTAAGAATTGTTGAAACAAGTAAGGACTCACTTGAAGCCAAACCCTATAAGCTTTCGTGGGTGAAAATTGAAAAAATAGTTAGAAGAATTATCAACGAGGTTCCTGGCGTTGTGAGAGTGGTTTATGATGTAACACCGAAACCTCCAGGTACAATAGAGTTTGTTTAATTCAACAATAAATTTTCTTTATTTTAAAACCGAAATGACTGGAATTATACACTATGGCGCGGGAAATGTATTCAGCGTTTTAAACACAATCGAAAGATGTGGTGAAAAAACTTGTATAGTTTCAAAACCCAGGGATTTGTTAAATGTCGACCGAATTATTCTACCTGGTGTGGGTGCTTTCGATGAAGGTATGGGATATCTTGAGAAAAATAATCTTGTTGATGCACTTCTGAAGGAAATTAAAAAAGGAAAGATTTTGCTAGGGATCTGTCTTGGGATGCAAATGTTCTTCGAAAAAAGTGAAGAAGGAGAACTAAAAGGTATTGGATTAATGAAGGGTTGTGTAAAGAAATTTCCTGAAAATAAGAATTTGTGTGTACCCCATATGGGATGGAATTCAATCAAACTTGTCCGTTTTTCTGATTTTACCAAAGATATTCCAGATGAAAGTTTTTTTTATTTTGCGCACTCATTTTATACCTTACCAAAAGATAAAGATGTAATATACGGTGTAACAGAATATGGTTTGGAATTTGCCTCAATTGTCCAAAGCGAAAATATAATTGGTGTCCAATTTCATCCTGAAAAAAGTGGAAATTATGGATTAACGCTGATCAAAAATTTTTTGAGGATGAGTTAAAATGCTCACAATAAGAATAATCCCATGTCTTGATATTAAGGATGGAAAGGTTGTAAAAGGCATCCATTTTGAGAATCTTAAGGATGCCGGTGAACCTGTAAGTTTTGCAGTTTATTACTGCAATGAAGGAGCCGACGAACTTGTTTTTCTTGATATAAGCGCAACTTTGGAAAAAAGGAAAACAATGAAAGACTTAGTAAGAAATATCGCATCTAATATATCAATTCCTTTTACTGTGGGCGGAGGTATAAAAACGGTAAAAGATATCCTTATGTTACTTGAAAACGGTGCAGACAAAGTTTCTATTAACACACAGGCTGTAAAAAATCCAAAAATAATCTATGAGTCAGCAAAAAAATTTGGAAGTCAATGCATAGTGGTAGCAATTGATGCAAAAAAAATTGGTGATAATTTTTGGGAAGTGTTTATTGAATCAGGAAAAGTTCCTACTGGCATCGATGCAAAAAAATGGGCAAAAGAAGTAGAAAATCTTGGAGCTGGTGAAATCCTTCTGACAAGCATAGATGCCGATGGTACACTTTCAGGCTATGATATCCCGCTCATAAAGGCAATAACAGACACTGTTAGAATACCAGTGATCGCTTCGGGTGGTGCTGGCTCTTTAGAACACCTTTATAGAGCACTTGTGGAAGCTAAAGCGTCGGCTGTTTTGCTTGCATCGTTATTTCATTTCAAAATGGTTACAATTTCCTATGTAAAAAAATTTCTTTCCGATAAAGGATTACCTGTAAGATTATAGAATGAAAATCCTCGTTCTTGATGATGGAATACCGGGAAATACTAATCAAAGCATAGGAGTGGCTGAAGCGCTACAACAAAATTATGATATAATAAATGTACAATTTCGAGGTTTTTCTTATAAACTTCCAGCAAGAGAAGGCAAAGTTAAAATTGCACCAAAGATTATTGGATTATTTCTAAACACTGGTGCCCACCCAATTGCGTATATGTTATTAAAATTATTTTCAAAAGAAAAAATGCCTAAAGATCACTACGATGTTGTGATATCAACCGGTTCATTACTTGCACCAATAAATCTTCTAATTTCCAGAAAAAATAAATCAAAATCTGTATGTATTATGACCCCTGAGTGTATAAAATTAAAAAAATTTGATCTTTTGATAGTTCCACTACATGATGTATTCA
Organism: Candidatus Omnitrophota bacterium; assembly: GCA_023818375.1. GTDB lineage: Bacteria > Ratteibacteria > UBA8468 > B48-G9 > DTJG01 > DTJG01. The sequence goes on from JAMWCC010000009.1 coordinate 5,967, forward strand.
GACATCCACTTTTAAAAAAACTAAAAAATGTTTTTTGTACAATCGGTGCTCCAAATAGAGTAACAACAGCTTTACTTAAAGAATCAGGAGAAAAACTGAGAAGTAAAATACAGATACCTGAAAAAGCGATCAGAGTTGGATTAATAATCGGAGGAAACGATCAAAATTATTTTATAGACGTAGATTGGACAAGAACCCTGTTTGAAAAAATGAAGAAACTAAACAAAGAAAAACTTGTTTTTTTTCTCACCGCATCAAGAAGAACTCCTTTAGATGTTATAAAATTTTTAGTTGAACAAACAAATACAGCAGACTTCGTTTATAGAGAATTCCCAGGAACAAAAACAGGTTTGCATTATTTTGGAATTCTGGCATTGTGTGATGTTTTTTTTGTTACTGAAGATAGCATTACGATGATCTCAGAAGCGTGTTCAACCGGTAAACCAGTCATAGTGGTTGGAGTTAAGAGAAGAAAAAAGAAAAAATTGATTTTCGATAATACCATCAACTATCTGGTAAAGCATGGTTATTGTGCCTATGTTGCTGCGGATGAACTGGACAAAATTAATGACTGTTTTTACATGGCAATTGAAAAAAAAGTTTTTCCCTATCTAAATGAATCGAAAAAATGTGCGCAAAAAATTTTAGAGTTAATGGGCTTGAAAGAATCCTGATTATTTGTGGAAACTGCCAGGATACCATAATGCTTTTGTTTCCAGCTATCCAACAAGTTAGGGAACATTATAAAAATGCACGATTTGATGTAGTATGTCCAAAAAATTCTTAGAGAAACAGGCTAGTTTGAAAAGATAATAACCGATCATAAACTAGGTTTTTTCAAAACTTGGAAGAATTTAAGGAAAGAAAGGTATGAAATCGTAATATCCTTTCAAATGTCAATATTTCCTTTTATTGTGCGTGCCAAGAAAAGGTTTAATTTTCTCACAAAAAGCCTATTTTCTACTAGATTTTTTACTCATGAAAGCGTCAATTTCATGAAGTTGATTGAACCTTATTTTGGCAGTTGGAAGGAAAAAAGATTGTATTTTCCCATTACTGAAACAGATAGACAAAAAGCAAAAAATTTTTTCCATTCGCATAATATCAGTAGTTCAACCACAATTGTAGCAATCCATACTGGAAATCCTCAAATGCCTGATAGATGGAATGCAATCAATTACTCAACGGTGTGTGATACTATCATTGAGGAATACAATGCAAGGATAATTTTATTTGCAGAACAAAATGATCCACTTATTGAAAAAATTGTCCAATATACACAAAACAGAGACAAAATTATAAAGATTTCGGAGATAACGAGTCCTCGTGAAATTATTTCCATACTTGAAAAAGTAAATCTTGCTATAACAAGGGGAGGCTTATTCCTCCATCTTGCTTGTGCGGCAAAATCACCTGTAATAAGTATTTTTGGTGCAGGAAATCCTTATAGATATGGACCAATAGGAACAAGATATATCATAATACACACTGATATGGAATGTTTTCCCTGTAACAAAAAAAAGAAATGTGGAAAACATTTTGAGTGCATAGAAACAATAAGCTATGAAAAAGTTGTTGAAGCAGCCCGTTTGATACTTGACGAAACTAAGCAACTTATTCTATTCGAATAAAATGAAAGTGTTTTTAATGGTACCTGAAATGGATCTTGGGGGAGTTGAGGAAGGAACCTTTGATCTTGCAAATGGACTGAAAAAAATTGGCATCGATGTTGCTGTTATTTCAGGTCCCGGCGATTATATCCCTTTGTTACAAGAGGCTGGAATAAAATGGTTTAATTTACCAACAAATAAAAAAACACCTGTGGTTTTTTTAAAAGCACTGAGAAAATTGAAAGAAATACTAAATAAGGAAGAGCCTGATATTATTCACTGCCGGAGTAGATTCCCAGCCTGGATTGCATATTATGCTCTTTCAGGATCCAATAAAACAAAATTCATAACCAGCATTCATGGCTATTACAGTTGCCCATTTTATAGCAAAATCCTTGCAAAGGGTCAACGAGTAATCGCTATAAGTGATGCGCTTAAAGAATTTGCCATAAAAAAACTTGGAGCAAAACCAGAACTAATTAGGGTCGTTCACAACGGAATAAGATTTGAACCTTACATCAATCTCAAGAAGGAAAAACATAATGAATTTGTAGTAGGTTGTATTGGAAGATTTACTAAGCTCAAAGGTTATCAATATATCGTCAAAGCTTTTGATATTGCTAAAAAAGTTTTGCCTAATATTGAACTAATGCTTGTCGGTGACGGACCATATAAAAAAAAATTAGAAAAATTAAGCAAGAAACTCAAATTAGACGTAAAATTTTTCAAAGGAAAAGCTTATGAATTTCTACCAAAAATGGATCTGCTTGTTGCTCCACATACTGAAACCGAAACATTAAAAAAAAATGTGATTTTATGGTTGGGAAGGACTGTGTATGAAGCACAGCTTACGGAGGTTCCGGTTCTTACAACTCTTAAAGGGGTACCCAAAGGAACATTTATTAAAACCCAAACAGAACTAATAACTCCTCCCTGTGATATCCAAGCAATAGCAAAAGCTATAATTTTTGCAGCCACGCACTCTGATGAAATAAGAACAATGGCAACAAATGGAAAAAAATTCGTAATAAATCATTTTTCTGTAGAACAGATGGTATCAAAAACTTTACAAGTTTATAAGGAAGTTGTCAACGGATAACGATGAAACGGCTACTTCTATTAAAAACTGGAGCGCTTGGTGACATTGTACTTACCTCTGTATCTATTAATATTGCAGCTGAATCTTTTCCTGAATACGAAATATATTTTTTAACAAAATCCCAATACGCAAAAATTTATAAGGATTGTCCGCTGATTAAAAAAATTTTTATATTACCTACTGGGAAGAAACTTTTTACCTTCTTAAAATTTTTGAAGGAATTAAGAAAGGAAAAAATTGACATTATTATCGACCTTCAGGGAAATTTGAAAACCAATTTTCTTTGCTTTCTTTTCGGTGG
>JAMWCC010000016.1 GCA_023818375.1 Candidatus Omnitrophota bacterium
TGCACCACTTCCTGCTTCAGGGTTTGTCAACCTTAATCTAATTCCATCTCCCATATTTTTCACCTTGTTGAATGAATGTGGATAATATCTCCATCGTTTACAATTCCTGTTTTTGATTCACTTTTCAATAGTCCCTTTTCCCTGCAGGCAGAAAAAGAGCCAAGAGAAACAAAGTCGACATATTTTACGACATCTGCCCTGACAAACCCTGCTGCAATGTCTGTGTGAATTGTTGCAGCTGCATCAAGGACTGTAGAACCTTCAGGCAAAAGCCACGCGCGTGTTTCCTTTCCGACTATTGTATAGAATCTTACTAGTCCTGCAGCTTTCAAAAATTCGTTCCAGAAAAATTCAAGTTGAGTTTTATCAAAATTCTGTGCATCAATATAGCAGAACCTTAAACCATATGCCTGACATGCCTGCTCGACTTCCTTATCTGGCTTACCGTTAACAATTACAAAAAACCTTTTTGTTGTTATAAGTCCTAAAGAACCAAGAAATACCCTTTTTTGAGTTTCTGTTTCTAAATCCAGTATAAGTTTTTCCTGCTCAAGCACATTTATACATTTTTCAAGGATTTCTTCTTCCCATCCTTTTTTTCTTTTTCCGTGTAAAATTTCCTGCTTCCTTTTTTCAAGAATATTTTTTACTCTTTCTTGGTCCCTATAAACCATTTCAAGATATAGAGAGCCGAGTTCATCTACACTATTTCTTTCATCATAAAATGGAACAACCAACGCAATCTTATCCTGAAGTATTGCTAATTCAATAACCTTTTCATCAAAGCCAGTGGATTTTTGTGGCCCTTTAAAATCAACAAAGGTTATCTCTGGTTCAGTTGTCTTTTGTGGTTTTACAATATCTGCGATGGCTTTAAGACGACTATCATGAATTTTTACACTGACAAGCACTGGCTTTAATGGATCAAAGCTTTCATGTCTTTTTCCTGCAAGAGCTGAAACGATGGTTGTTTTTCCGCTTCCTGAATAGCCAAGCAATGCAATCTTCATCTTTTTCCTTTTTGAGTGTGTATTTTACACCACTAAAATTGAAAATCAAAACAACTGGTTAGTCACAATCCCGTTGTGTTATAATACCACTGATGACAAAAATCAGAAGCAGAATTTTCAAGGAAAGATTTAAAACCCTGAAGAAGGTAAACTCTTTTATCTCCCACATAACAAACCTTCATAAACTACTTGATTCCATAATGGAAGAAAGCAAAAAAATACTCAACGCTGAAGCAAGCTCTATATTGCTTTATGACCCAAATGAAAAAATACTTTGTTTTGAAGTAGCCAAAGGAAAGAAAGGGGAAAAAGTTAAGGATATAAAACTAAAGCTGGGACAGGGTATTGCGGGACATTGTGCTAAAACAAAGAAAATTATCAATGTAAAGGATGCACAGAAAGACAAAAGATTTTTTTCACAAGCAGATGAAAAAAGTCATTTCACTACACGTAGCATCCTTGCAGTTCCGCTTGTTAGAAAAAGAAAACTTCTTGGTGTTCTTGAGGTTCTGAACAAAAAGTGTTGTAGTAGTTTTGACAAACAGGATATTGAATTGATGAAGATCATCGCAGACCAGGCAGCCATTGCCATAGAAAATGCATATCTCTACAGGGAAAATTTGAAAAAAGCAAGACTTGCAGCAACAGCTGAAGCCATGCTATCTCTTTCTCACGATATTAAGAATATTCTCAATGGCTTAATTGGTGGTATTTCTATTTTAGAAGAAGATATTAAAACAGGTACAGTGCAACTGGAGTGCGAAGGTTGGCAGATTTTGAAAAAAAATATTGAAAAGATTAGTGGACTGATGCTTGACATGCTTGATTTTTCATCAAAGAAGAAACCTTTCTATCAAAAAGTTAACATTAAAAGTTTCATACACGATACTGTGAAAGTATATGAGGAAAAATTCAGACAAAAGAATTGTTGCATCTTGTATGAATACGACGAAAAACCCGAAGAGGTATTCATTGACCTACATGGAATGGAAAGGGTACTTATAAATCTGATCAGCAACGGATATGAAGCAATACCTGAAAAAACCGGAAAGATGATTTTATCCACAAAGCTGCTACCCGGAGGGAAAAATTATCAGATAATTGTACAAGACAATGGATGTGGAATACCAAGAGAAAACATCAAAAAGATATTTGATGTATTCTTCACAACCAAAGGTCACAAAGGCACTGGTTTCGGGCTTGCTGTTGTAAAAAAAATCATTCATGAACACAAAGGAAAAATTGAGGTTGAATCTGAACCAGGGAAGGGAACGCGGTTTGTGATAACATTGCCTGTACATCCTGAAAATGGAACAAAAAACTAATCTTAAAAAAACCTTTTTTCTGATCCCTTTTTTTGTAACAGTTTTATGTTTTTTTCTTTTTCGTCTTGAAATCTTTCAGAAATTTGAACTGGTAACCTATGACCTAAGAATGAAAAGATGCCAGGAAAAAGAACCAACAAAAAATGTGGTTATTGTTTTTATCGGAGATGAAACGCTAAAAACACTCGGAAAATGGCCAATCTCAAGATACTGGCATGCTGCTATAACTGATGTCCTTAAAGATTATGGAGCCGCCATTATTGCTTTTGACATCCTTTTTCTTGAACCGTCTGAAGATCCACTGGAAGACAAAGCTTTTGGTGAAGCAATAAAAAATGCAGGAAATGTCATACTGCCATATTGCTTTGCTGGAAGGCTAAAAAAAGAAGGCAACTTTATGAAAGCAGAAAAGGTTTTACTTCCGGCTTTGGCAGAGAACGTTAAAGATATGGGATTTATTAACATACCAGCGGATATGGATGGTATAACAAGGAGGTATCCTGTTGTGATTGAATATGATAATCAACTACGACCATCTCTGGGTTATTCAATTATTAAACATTATTTAGGCCTTAAAGAAGAGGAAATTCTTAAGCGTATTTTTGTTGATAGAAATAGCTGTGCTTTTGTAAATTTTTACCATGACCTTAAAAAGTTTCCTAATTATTCTTTTATCCAGGTACTTCAGTCCCATTTAAAAATGCAAAAGGGTGAGAATCCCACTATTCAGCCTGATGCCTTTAAAAACAAGATTGTATTGATTGGCTATACTGCCACTGGTACTTCTGATATTGGTCCTGTATCAGGTTTTGAGAACTACTTGAAAATTGGAATCCACGCAAGTTTTATAGAAAATTTTTTAAAGGGTGAGTTTATAAGACGCGTGCCTTCTGTAATAAATTTCATATTTCCTCTTCTGATATCTTTCGGTCTGACAGCAGTAATAATAAGCACTCCTGCATTGCTGGCAGCATTATTTACATTTGTCATTGGTTGTCTCTTTTGTTTTTTTGGCTTCTGGCTTTTTGATGCTTACCATATCTGGATTGACATTGTGCCTGTAGTATTTGCTCTTGTTTTTACGTATCTGGTGATAACTTTTCTTCAGTTCCTACAAGAAAGACACGAAAAGACGAAAATAAAGTCGATTTTTCAAAAATATGTTTCACCGGCTGTTATGAATGAAATACTTGCTAATGCTGAAGATATTGCCCTTGGTGGAGAGAAAAAAATACTTACTGTAATGTTTGCTGACATAAAAGATTTTACTCCGCTATCAGAGAAAAATCCACCTGAAAAAACAGTGGAGATGCTTAATACTGTGCTGAACGTAATGGTTGATGCGGTTTTCAAATATAGAGGAACCCTGGATAAATTCATAGGCGACTGTGTCATGGCAATATTTGGAGCACCTGTGGAAGAAAAAAACCATGCTAAAAATGCTGTGATGGCAGCCATTGAAATGGTGGAAAGTGTTAAAAAAATAAGGTTTTCTGATAATCAGACTGTAAGCATCGGTGTTGGTATAAATACAGGGACAATGATTATAGGCAATATTGGAAGCAGCCAGAGAATGGAATATACTACAATTGGTGATGCTGTGAACCTTGCTTCAAGAATTCAATCAATGGCAAAAGATAATGAAATCCTTGTTGGCGAAGGAACATACGGGTTGATTAAGGATGAGTTTGAATGTGAATACGCTGGTACCTATCAGGTAAAAGGAAAAAGTAAACCAGTGGTGCTTTACCGCATAAGGAGGTCTTTATGAAAAATTTGATTGCAATTATTATGATGATTTGCTTGGTTTGTTTTGCTCAGACATCTGTTGAAAATCAGATTATCCTTGTGAAGAAAAAGGGAGCAGTTTTCATCTGGGACGTAGCTGAAAGAAAATGGGTTGATATACCTGTTAACGCAAGTATCAGACCAGGTTCTTTCATCAAGGTGGAAAAAGAGTCAGAAGCAATTATTGCATTTGGTAATGTTTCTGAAAAAAAATCTTCTGCTGTGATCACCCTTTCAGAAAATACTGTTATACAGCTGGTTTTTTCTCTTTTTGAAAAAAATCAATTGAAGGAGGCAAAAATAAATGCAGCGTATGGAAAGATATGGTCTGTGATTGAAAAAGTCCCTGACCAACAAACAAAGTTTGAAATTGAAACCCCAAATGCAATAGCAGGTGCTCGGGGAACAGTGTTCATGGTTGCGTACGATAAGCAGGATAATTCTTCAAGGGTCTCTGTTATCCAGGGAGAAGTTGGTGTTTCATCAAAATTTGCTACAGGGCTTGTCATATTGAGAGAAAATATGTCAACAGTCGTTGTTGCAAATAAACCGCCAATACCACCGCAGCTTTTGGAAGAAAAAGAAAAACTGGAATGGGAACAATGGAAACAGAATATTCCATTTTCACAGATAGGTGCCATAGGCGGAATTGCTGAGATGAATGCAATGCAGATTCAAGAAGCATCAAGAATTGTAAGGGAACTCGGCATCGCAAAGAAAGGAAGCCAAAAGGTGCAGAAGGACTTCAACGATATAGAATCAGCCATTCTTCTTTATTATGCTGATACAAAAAATGTTCCTGGCAAACTCAATGATTTAATGGTAAACCCTGGTGTTCCTGGGTGGAAAGGACCCTATCTTGGCGCTGGAACCAATTTCATGGATCCATACGGACGCAGATATTTTTACAGAATAAAAGAAACACCGACTGGTAGAAAATATATTGAACTGTATTGTGCCGGATTGATTGGTGCTGCTAGGGATACCTACGGAGAAGAAAGAAGGCATATCTATATTGATAAACTTGATGCAGAACTTCAAAAAAGAGTGGAACAAATGGGTAAATAGTTGTCCTGGCTGGGAGAAAAACATGATTAAGTACTGGTGGGAAGGTCCACTAAGAATGGTAAGGCGTGACTATATTGGAGATTTTTCACCTTTTCTGAATTCAAATCTTGATAAGCTTGCAAAAGAGACAAAAAGGGTCTGGAAGGCAAATTGTGAGTGGATTATGGCTACACCCGGTTGCGCTCCTGGAACCGGCCATCTTACAACATTTAATTCTGATAAATTTGAAAAACTGCCTGGTCTTGGAAACAGAGATCTCTTAAGAGAATATGTGCCTGTCGCAAAGAAACATGGTATCCATGTTATTGCGTATATCAACATGCACTGGTACAGCTACGAGTTTGCAGAAAAAAATCCTGGATGGGAGCAATTGTGTGAAGACACAGTTCCCTATGGCAGGAAACACCCACTGTATGGCAATGGTACGACATTTTGTGTCAACAGCCCATGGAGAAACTGGGCGTTTGATATGATTGAGGAAGTTATGAAAACTGGTGTTGATGGCTGTTTTCTTGATGGTCCTGTGGTTTATCCCGGGGCATGTTACTGTCAATATTGCAAAGAAAAATTCCGAAGACTAACAGGGCTGGAAAAACTTCCAGCATTTCTTGACTGGTCTGATCCTTCATGGAAAAAATTTGCTGAATTTCGTTCTCAGAGCTGGGCCGATTTTATGAAGGACGCAATGGCAGCAGCAAGGAAAATAAAACAGGATGCTGTGATGTTTCTCAATGGAGGTGTTTTCAGCGCTTCAAACATACTTTTTGGTTATGACGCAGGAAGGATGGAAAATTTTCAGACATTTACAGCAGCAGAAGATTTTTTCCATTGCACTGAATATTATCGTTCACCTTACACAACCTTGAATTTTTCCAGATTTCTTTCAGCAGGAAAAAATCCTTCTGTGGTCTTTACCCATCATTGTCTTTCAACCTGGCATTATGTGCCACTTCCTGAAGGCGAACTTTCAACAGCCCTTGCTCAGGCGACAGCCGGTGGTTCAAATACCTGGTTTGCAATCTTTTATCCTGCCTTTGAAAAAACAAAAAAATATGCAACAGACGGGCTGAAAACTGCCTGCCTGATAGAAAAGGCAGAAAAATACATTGACACAAGTCAGTCCTGTGCAGAAACAGGACTTCTGATTTCAAACCGCACGCTGTACTACTACAATTCAACCCACCAGGGGCTGTGTTATGAAACTGGTTCTGGAAAAGAGCAGGGACTTATTATGGAGTCAGGAAAGCAATTAACAAAGGACATTAAGAAACTGAGGGAAATATGCGAAGGTATATTGAACAACGAAAACAATGGATGCATGGAATTGTGTAATTTTGGACATATTCCTGTCAGGGTTATCTGGGATGAATACCTGAACGAAGAAAACCTGAAATCGTTGAAACTTCTGGTACTTCCAAATTCTGCCTGCCTTTCCGAAAAACAGATTGAAACAATAATGAATTTCGTCAATCGGGGTGGAGTATTGTTGTGTGATTTTGAATCAGGAATGTATGATGAGTATGGAAATAAAATTGAAAGAAAGAATTGGCTGGATTTTCTCGGGATTGAAAAAATAGATGGCATTTTTAGACCATCAAGGATTGAAGATTATTTTGTACTCACAAGAAAGACAGGCAGTATTGATAAAGATATTCTCATTCCCAGGCCGGTGAATGCGCTTGCAATAAGGGTAAAGGATGCTGAAATAATTGCGAAATTTTTAAATCCCCTCAACCTTGCATACACCCAGCCACAGGGAGTAAGTGATTATCCTGCAATTTTTATTTCAAAGAGGCAAAAAGGAAAGGTTATCTACTTTGCCGGCACCATCTTCGAAAGCTTCAATAAATTTCACATAGATATGCACAAACAACTTATCCTTTCATTGATAAAAAAATATGTTCCGGGTGGACTTCAAATTGAAACAAATGCTCCCGGAAGCTTAGCAATAGAGATGAGAAAAAATGAAAAAGGAGTTTGTGTACACCTAGTAAATGTCACATCTGAGATGAAAAGACCGATTGATAAAATAATACCACTTACCGATATCAGGGTTTCAATTAAAATCAATTATAGTAGGGCAAGATCTCTTTCTTCTGGAAAGATGTTGAAGTCAAAAAGAGAAAAAGGAAGGATTGTTTTTGTTGTACCTGAAATAAAGGATTACGAGATAGTGCTCCTTTCTGGTTAGGTTTCCACAAATAAAAATTTTGGTTGTATAATATATGTCAAATTTCTTCCTGATTCCAGGGGGTGGATTATGCCAAAAATTCTGATTGTGTACTATTCAAAGACAGGCAATACTGAAAAAATGGCACAAGAGATTGCAAAAGGAGCTCTTTCAGAAGATGTAGATGTTACAGTGAAACAAGTTGAGCAGACAGACGCAAAAGAATTGCTTGATTATGATGGAATTATCGCTGGCTCTCCAACTTATTTTGGCGCACCAGCATGGGAATTAAAAAAGCTTTTTGATGATTCTGTAAGATTTTATGGACAGATGATTGGAAAGGTTGGTGGTGCTTTTACGTCTTCAGCCAACATCGGCGGTGGAAATGAAACAACAATACTTTCAATAATCCAGATGATGTTGATACACGGAATGATTGTTCAGGGAACAACAGATGGCGGTCATTATGGCCCTGTGGCTATTGGAAGTCCTGATGAGAAAACGCTGAAAGAATGCAGAAATCTAGGAAAAAGGGTTGCAATACTTGTAAAGAAACTGAAAGGTGAAAAATAGATGGAAGAGAAAAATTATTCTCAGACAGTACTACTTCCTAAAACTAATTTTCCAATGAAGGCAGACCTGGCAAAAAGGGAACCACAGTTTTTGGAAAAGTGGCAATCTTTCAACATATATCAGAAAATACTTGAAAAAAATTCTGCTGGAAAACCTTTTATCCTTCACGATGGACCACCATATGCAAATGGACACATTCACCTAGGAACTGCCCTAAACAAAATACTAAAAGATACGCTTGTTAAAATCAAGTCATTGCAGGGTTATTTTGCACCTTTTGTCCCTGGATGGGACTGCCACGGAATGCCGATAGAACATCAGGTTTTTCAGCAGATGGGACTGAAAGATAAAAACGCAGTGGACATAAATTCTTTCAGAAAACAGGCACATGATTATGCGATGAAGTTTATGGCAATACAAAGAGATGAATTCAAGCGGCTTGGGGTTTTTGCTGACTGGGAAAATCCTTATCTAACACTTAATCCTGTCTATGAAAAAACAATCGTAGAGAGTTTCGGGAAACTTTTTGTTTCTGGATATATTATTCAAAGGTACAAGCCAATATACTGGTGCTGGCACTGTCAGACAGCACTGGCTGAAGCAGAGGTTGAATACTGGGATGAAACAAGCCCTTCTGTATACGTAAAATTTCCAGTAAAAAAGTTTTCAATTAAGTATGATTTACCAAAAGATACCTATTTTTTAATCTGGACAACAACCCCCTGGACACTTCCTGCAAATGTTGCAATAGCATTACATCCTGAGCTTGAATACGCATTGATTAAAACAAGTGCTGGCAATTTCATTGTTGCAAAAAAACTTGTAGAAACCGTTTGTGAAAAACTTAAATCTAATTGTGAACAA
>JAMWCC010000066.1 GCA_023818375.1 Candidatus Omnitrophota bacterium
CACCAGAAAACCAGAAAACATCGCCCGCTCAACCATTATTTTTCTTCCAAACCTGTCAGAAAGAATCCCCCAGAATGGAGAAGATATAACAAGCATCAGTGGTCCTACTGTTTGAAGAAGCCCTGTCCACAGTGCTGCCTGTTTGATATCAGTTGCTCCTAATTCCTGTACATAATAGGGTAAAAAAGGAAGGCAGAAATGAAAGCCGATCAAGGAAATTGTTTCAGCCAGCCAGATTAGATAAAGCTGTTTTTTCCAGTTTTCCATCTTATTCGAGCAATGAGTTTATCTGAGAAAAATATCTTGCGTAAAAAGAGAAAACAATTGTTGCTACATAAAAGGCTACAATAAGATAAACAACCACAGGGATTATTTTCAGTATTGCTTCAACTGCGAGGTTTACATCATTTTGAAGATGCCATGCTGCCTTTTCAAGTGTTTCATCCATTCTTCCTGATTGTTCACCGGTTTGAAACATATCAATAACAAGCGGTGGCAAAAAATTACTGCCAGAAAAAGCAGAAGAAAGTGGGAAACCCTGCTCAACAAGCTTACCTGATTTTAGAATTTCCTTTTCAATAAGCTTGTTTCCTGATGCCTTGCCTGCAATTTTTACTGCTTCGACAACAGGTACACCGGCTGAATAGAGACATATGAATGCCTGTAAAAACCTTATAACTGCCACTGTCTTAACAAGTTTTCCAAAACCAAGTGGAGCTTTCAGGACGAGAGTATCCCTTATTTCTTCCATTTCCGGTTTTGAAAGAGTTTTGTAGACAAAATATACACCAAAGCCAGCTCCATATATCAAAATAAAGGGTGGCAGGATTCTGGCTAAAAAAGCAAATACTGATTTTGTAAAAAGAAGAGGTACAGCTGGAATTATGATGGCGGCGTGGAGTAATATTGCAGGATAAATCATACCACTGACAAGTTTGTATTTCACATCCTGCAGTGTTTCAAAATACATTGCCAGTTTTTCCAATAATTCCGCAAGATTTCCGGATATTTCTCCAGCAGAAATGGTTCTGATTTCAAGGGTACTGAACAGTTTACCAGAATTCTCCATTGCATTGGATAGCGGCTTGCCCTTTTCAATGAATGGTAGCAACATTTCACCTATTTTTTCTGTGGTCTGCTGGGATTTTAATTGTCTGATTGCAGCATCAACAGGAATTCCAGCTTTCAGCATAACAGACATCTGGCGATAAAAGAACGCCTTTTCTTGATGGCTTGTCCAGAATTTAATTATAGATGTTTTTATTTTCTGGGTCCGAATATTGCTGTGCCAATCCTGATGCATGTCGCTCCTTCTTCTATCGCTATACGCCAACTATCACTCATCCCCATTGAAAGAATTTTCATTTCAACATTTGGAAAGTTGAATTTCTTGCAGGATTCAAAAATTCTTCTGGTGAGTTTAAAATATGGTCTGAGATCCTGGGGGTTTTCAACAAGAGGTCCCATCGTCATCAAACCTTTTATTATGCTGTTCGGCTACTTTGAGATTTTTTCAATGAGAGTTTCCACATCTTCAGGAAAAACACCTGACTTTTGTGGTTCTTTTGCACTGTTTACTTCTATCAAAACAGGATAAAAAGATTGTGCATACTTTGAAATTTCCATTGCAAGCTCAAGAGAGTCAACTGTTTCAATGATGTCAAAAATTTTCAGGGCTTTTTTTACCTTGTTTTTTTGCAGATGTCCAATAAGATGCCACCTGACAGATTTCCCGATTGCTTCAAATTTTTTTTCTGCTTCCTGAACATAGTTTTCACCAATATCAGTAATTCCACACTCAATTGCCTGTTTTATTTCTTCAACGCTCCTTGTTTTTGTTGCTGCAACAAGAGTTACACCCTGCGGAATCTCCTTTAAAATTTTTTCAATATTTTCTCTTATCATAATTTTTTGCCCCTTCTTTTTATAGTATCCGCTAAGCTAATTGGTTTTACATTTTTTTTGTGTGCACCAAAAACCGTCAGATATCTGATATCCTTAAAAATTTCTTCAATCACCTTGAATTGTTCTTTAGATAATGGTGGAACATCACTATTCCTTAAAGGTGTATTAAGATAAACGATATCAGGTTTCAGTTTCCTGCATATTTCTGCTATATGTTGCGCTTCTTCCATATTTTCTTCAACAAACATTGACTGTATTGTAAAAACGCCTTTGAATTTTTTTCTAAAATTTTCTATATTTTGCAAAATTTTTTCTATTTTTATGCCACAGCAGGGTCGGTTAATTCTTTCAAATGTTTCCTGGGTTACTGCATCTATCTTAAATGAAACAAGATCCATAACCATGATTTCTTCCTGAACAGAAACATCAGTAATTGTTGAGCTATTTGTTAAAAGGGCGCATCTTCCCCTTTTTTCTTTTTTTATCCATAATGCAGCTTCATTTAAATTTCCTGCAAGTGTTGGTTCTCCCCTTCCTGAAAATGTGTAATAATCTATTTCAACATCTGGAAGATTTTTAATCTCATTTATAACATCCCGGGTGGGAACAAAAATTCTCCTTTCGCAGGAAAAAACATCTGTTTTTCCTATCTGGCAATAAACACAATCAAAGGAACATATCTTTTTTTCCTGTGAAATCAGATCAATTCCAAGAGAGACACCCAATCTCCAGGAACTTACTGGACCATAAATATACTTAAACATTTTTACGATTTTGGCTTTCTTGCAGCAAGGTCACTACAGCCGGGTGCATCCTGTTGTTTCTTTGCAAGTTCAACCAGCCACTGGGGAAAACTTCCGCCGGCATCTTTCAATGCGATATCGATAAGTTTTTTCACTATTTCTGGATATACAGGCGCAAAATTTTTTTTGAATGCATCTTTTTTTTTTCTTTTATAAAGCAATATTCCTGTCATATCCATTTTAAAATTTAGCCACCAGTCCCTTGTTATAACAGTGGGATTTGCTCCCCAACCAACCGTAACATGATCTCTGATTTCTGAATTTTTCAATGCTTCTATCAAAAATGGTTTTCCATCAAGGTCAGGCATATTTTTAATACCAGCGCTTTCAAGTATTTGCGCCGCAATATCATGGTGCTGAACGAAAATGTGTGATATCTTACCCTTATGTTTTGCACCTGGCATTCTTATCATAAGTGGTATCTCATAAACCTCTGGCATTGAAGGATATCCGCGCTTTCCCATATATCCATTATCACCTATTGAATGGCCATGGTCAGAAGTAAAAATTATCATTGTATTTTCAAGAAGTCCCATCACCCTCATTGTTTCCAGAAAATAGCCAAACCACCTATCACACATTGTCACTTCCCCGGAATAATTTGCCTGAGTTCTTTTCAACAGATAATCACCAATCTGTTGTTGTGAATATCCTGACTTGATCTGTTCTGGTCCATCTTCGTTAAGATACATCTTCCTGTAATAAGGCGGAACAAGCCATGGTTCGTGCGGATCAAAAGATTCCACAACGAGGAAAAATCTTTCAGCATCCTGATTCTGTGTCAACCACCTTGAAGCTTCACGAAAAACCCTTGGAGCAAAAAATTCTTCCTCCTGCCATCTATCGTGCATATTCATGATACACTGTTGGATAAATCTGATACTTGATTCATTCTGAAGTTCTTTTGGAAGCCAGTAATCAATCTCTTTTTGCGTAAGTTGTGGTCCTGAACGGGCTGGGTCTGTTTCCTGTCCACGTAAAAATGTCCACTGGTCAAAACCACGCCAGAAGTTTTTTGATGGTTTGAACATATGATATACATCAGAAATGAGAGCGGTGCGGTAGCCAGCTTTTTGCAAAATTTCTGAAACAGTTGGCTGGTCTTCAGGAATTGGACCCCAGCCAGCAGCTCCCACAAAATCTCCCTTCAGCTTAAAATCACCATTGAAAAAAGGGTAGACCCTTCTACCTGTGTATAAAGCCCTGCGCGCAGGAAGTGTTGGCAATGATTCAGGAAAAGCAGATGTAAAAATAATCGATTCTTCTGCAAATCTATCAAAATGTGGAGTGTTGACCTTTCCCCAGAATGGTTTTCCATAAACACCTACACAGTCCTTTCTCAAAGAATCAAAAACCACCAGCGCAATATTCATTTATGCCCCTTTTTGGATGTGGTAAATTTTAACCTTAATTTTACATTTATGCCAGTAAAATTAAAAATGATACAAAAGGATTAAGCGGTAAAAAAGGAAAAAACATGAAATTTGTTGCGCAAAGACCAGTAACAATACATAGTGTCAGAAATGACACAAGATGGTTTCCTTTTGTTTTCAGGCATACTGATGGAAGTTTGTTGCTTTATATTGAGTGTGGCTATGATGCGCATTTTTCACCGTTTTTCAGGTTGCGCTCAACTGACAATGGAAAAACCTGGATACAGGATCCTGTTGTAAATGTACCAAGGGTTTCAACCGCACATAGTTTTAAAAACGGTGAACTTTTTGAGATTGACACATATGGAGTTTTAAGTTCTAAAGAAAAAGACACCTATCTTTTTTATGGAGCATGGAGTCATCCAGGAAAACCTAATGATGTAGTTAAAAAGGATTTCATCAAGGTATATGCTCCTTCTTTTAGACCAGTATGCCTTGAAACCTATCAGAAACATCCTTCATACCCCACATATCCATGGTGGGATCTTTTTAATCTGGCAACAGGAAAAAAAGAAGCACAATCATCCGATGTCTTTCTTGGTGGTGCATATTTTACAAGCATTATTGAACCCCAGGATAATATTCTCCTCGCTCTCGGGTACTGGTACCTAAAAAAAGATCCTGAAAACTGGAAATATGCTGTGGGCTGCTTTGAATCAAATGACAGGGGAAAGACATGGTTTGAAAAATCAATAGTGGCTTATGACCCGAATTTGCCTGAAGGTTACGATGAAGCAACACTTGTTCAGCTAAAAGATGGCAGATTGTATACAGTCATGCGCACTGGTGGATATCTTTATCACGCATGGTCACAAGATTCCGGCAAAACATGGCAAAAACCCGAACAATTAAAGCTTATTGACTCTGATATAATGCCCGGCAAGGTCTGGCCTGTGTGCAGGAAACTTGAAGATGGAGCTCTTGTTCTGGTATATGGAAGACCCGGTAAACACATCATATTTGACCCTTCAGGAACAGGAACAGAGTGGCAGGGGCATTTTGACCTTCACAACTGGGAACTTGAAACACAAAAATTCATGGGGGTGCCTGAAAATCTCAGATTGAGGGGAGATACTGGTAACAAGTGCATAAGATACTGGGATTCAGGAGATTATCTTGCTCTCGCGATTATCGGCGCGAGAGAAATGCTTGTTTTTTATGATGTTCAGAATTTTGTTGAAAATTGGAATTCATACCCTGTTTCTGGCGTCAGGATGGTAAAATTATCACTGGACTAAGTACTATTTACTCTTTAATCTTTTCAAAGAATCATCCAGTTTTTCTTTCATCTGTTCAATGGAAAACAGGGGTTTTGCAGAATCAGAAATTGTCCTCACTTTTCCTTCATCATCAATCAGGTCCACAGGTCCATAAATAGCAGGGTTTCCTGATTCTGAAAGATACTGCGCAAAAGCATCCTTACAACTATAGTGCCAGAATTCAAAAGGATAAGCGTAAAAACCATTTTCCTGCATGATTTCATTGATAAGATACCTGTTTTCCTTTGCTTTTTTGCTGATAAAAGGTGAATCCATAAATGTTTTCTCATTCATTGCAAGGTACTTTTCTCCGCGGTCTATTTCCCTTTCAGTTTTCATTGACAAACCTGTACTATCAATAGCACTGCCAGACATATGTGTGCATATTTTGGGAATGGTTGCAATAAGTACTGTCAGTCTTCTAAAAATAAATTCTGGCTCAGGGATTTTTCCCTCACATTCCCACAGTATAATTTTCATGATTGAATCAAAAACTTTTTGTGGTCTGTTAAGTGGATTTTGCATCTGGCGTGTTCTGAAGGCATCTTCAATCTTAATAATCATGCCCTTTTTATTCATTTCTTGTGCTGCTGTTAAGAAATTCTCAATAATACCCTGCCTCATTCTGAACACTGGCTTTGAAACAATTGATCTTGAAACAGATGAAAACCTTACCTTTACGCCTGCTTGGTTTACAGCCTGTTTTAAATCAACAAGTTTCTCCATGCTTTCCTGTACAGGATAGACAAGGATTTTCTGCATGAATTCGTAACCTGCTTCCATCTGGTGTCGCCAGTATTCTCTTTTGTTCATTTTCAGCCCATCAGGTATTCAAGGGTTTTTCTGAGAGAGATGTTGTGGTCTTTTTCTTCTGGCATATACTCAAGGCCAAAACACCCTTTATATCCTAATTTATCTATCAATTTGATGATAAATGGATAGTTCAGTTCACCATTATAAAGTTCATGGCGTCCAGGAACACCTGCAGAATGAAAATGCCCTATGATGTCTATATTTTTCTCAATGAAATCGCAGATATTGCCTTCCATAATCTGCATGTGGTAGATGTCATAAAGCAGTTTGATATATGGACTGTTGATTTTTCTGATTATTTCTGCTGCAAGTTTTGCTGAATCAAGAAAATAACCTTTGTGATCCCTGTAGGAATTGAGTGGCTCAAGAACAAGTGTAAAAGAATTTTCTTGGAGAATCTTTGTTGCTGAAGAAAGGTTTTCAATGATATTGTCAATCATCTGATTTCTGGTGAGTCCTTCTACACTGTTTCCTGTGCAGGTTATAGCCATGCTGCAATTGAGTTTTTTTGCAATCTCTATTGTATTTTTCAATCTCTCAAGATAGACCTGTCTGTCTTCTTTTTTCACCAGAAATCCTCCTCTTGAACCATCAGGGGAATTTACTACAAGGTCATTTAATTTAACACTGCAATCCTTTAATGTTTTTGCCATCGCCTCAATGTTTTTATTATCAGGAAACCATATCTCAACAAAGTCATAGCCAGCTTCCTTCACCTTTGGAATTCTTTCTTCTGCTCTGAGTTCTGAAAAAACTGTTTCAATACACACATCAATCTTTACCATTTTCGCCCCTTGCAATGGTTTGAATTATCGCTTATAATTTTAGCATAAGCAAGTACTTTTAAAAAGGAGAAATATGGCTGCAATAACGATCAAGTTTGTGGATAAATGCGCTTTTGAGGCAAATGTACGGAATCATAGCATAAAGATAGACCTGCCACCAAATCTTCAGGGAACAGATACAGGTCCAATGCCGCCTGAGCTTTTTGTGGTTGGGCTTGCTTCCTGCATGGGTTATTACGCTTTGTTCTATTGCAGGAAAAATAAAGTATCTTTTCAGGGGATAAGCATTGATGCTGATTATGAAAAGGCAACCAATCCGGATAGAATTTCAAAGGTATCTGTAAAAATTTCTATTCCCGGTCTACCTGAAGAACAGAAAAAAGGTGTGATGGAAGCTGTTGAAAAGTGTCTTGTTCACCAGTCTCTGGTTCAGAAACCTGAAGTGAATATTACACTTGAATAATCTCAGATGAACTTTTTAAGATACTGAATGCTTTTTTCAGCAATTGTTCTTGGTCCAGGCGAAAAGTCAAAAACCTCAACAGATATATAACCACTGTAGGAAATGTTTTTCAGTGCCTCAATAATAGGAGCAAAATCAACATCTCCAAAGCCAGGACCCAATAGATTTGTGTCGTTGGCGTGAAAGTGTGCTAAATAGTCCTTGCCTTCATTTATAATTTCAGAATACGGTTTACCTTCATCTGACATCGCTTTGACATCAAGTATGAGTTTCAGACATGGATGGTTTATCTCTTTTATGATTGAAAGAGCTTCTGTGGCAGTATTGACAAAATTTGTTTCCTTTTTTCCAAGTGGCTCAAGGCAGATGGTAATCTGTTTTTCTTTTGCAATTTCAAGCGGCTCCCTTATCACTTCCTTGAAATATTCAATAACCTGATCTTTCGATTGTCCAGCGTTTATTGATCTTTGTTTTGGGGAACCAAGAACCATTATCCTTCCTCCAATATCAGATGTAAATTTCACAAGTTCCACAAAATACGAGGATGTCTTCTTCCTCAGGTTAGCATCAGGAGATGAAATTGAAAGCCCTTCTGGTTTTACCAAAAGCCAGTGTGTACCAATAATATTAAGTTTTTCTTTTTCTGCAAGATACCTTATTTTTTCCCTTTCATCAGGCTTTATTTCAACTACTGAATTTGCCAGTGTAAATGGCGCTATTTCCAGTCCGTCATATCCGACGCTTTTGACATATTTTATGGTTTCTTCGATTGACCAATCTTTAAAAATTTCATTACAAATCCCTGTCTTCATCGCTTTTTCTCCTCATACTGGGTGGGGTTTCAATATCTTCTTGGGGGTGTTCTCTATCAAAAAATTCGCCGGTATTACCCGACAAATTTCTTGACTCTCTTCCATGACGCCAGGAAGGCGGTGTTTCAATGTCCTTTATATCCTCAAAAAAACCAGTGTCTTCCTTACCTTTTTGAATAATCTTTTTAGTAGCCTCTTTTCCTGGCTCAATACCCGTGGCAATAAGAGTCACCTTGACTTCGTCATTCATCTTTTCATCTATACTCAACCCAAAAGCAACCTGTTGTATCTGAGCAACATCATTAATATGGTTCATTGCTTCAACAACATCCTGAAGAGACAAATCAGGGCTACCTATGATACTGACAAGAATATTTTTTGCTTCCTGAATTCCTTTTTCTCCTAAA
>JAMWCC010000059.1:0-1890 GCA_023818375.1 Candidatus Omnitrophota bacterium
TATCTTTTTCGTTTCCAGTAGCAACCAAACAAATCATAAACATGATTATCCACGCTTGACATATTTTTTGGACCAAATATCTTGCTAATGTTAATTTCCAAAACATATTAGAAGTCTCTTTCTTTCTGTCATCAGTGCTGAACAAGCCTTCTGGCTTTGTAGCCGCGAGTCAAATATTGACTTTCAATATTTACTTGGCTTTTCACTCTCACTTTATCTTTCGAGGAACTCGCTTCTATAATTTGGCTATCATTTTGATCTCTATGCCCCGCGAAATTATAAACAGTCACTACATGAGCAGATGGTTTGCTCAGTATATCACCGGGTTTTAAGTCAGTATCTATCCGTGTATCATCTATCAAAATACTGTAATAATCATCATCGCTGGTTCCTTGAATTCCATCCGGCCCATAAGTCAATTTCTTCGTACTTGCTCTCCACGGACTCCAGTTATACCCTGCCCATCTTGCTGCAGGAACATGCCCAAAATAGTCAGTGCTATATCCAATCATTTGTTTCTTTTAACCCCTTCCTTCGGTGCAGGCGCCATCATCACATCTACATGGTCGGATTTGAAATCAAGATAATAGACATTGCCTTGAGGGTCCACTTCTATTTGACGATCACCTCTAATCCAGAAACCATCAAAAATAGCCCTTACGCCGACAAATCTTCCTTCTCTATCATACTCCAGCAAGGCATTAAAATGATTGGTGGCAAGTCCTTTTCCTTTGTCTAAAGGATTGGCATAGCACACAAGTGGATACCGGATATTGTAAAAATTCCCCTTTCCATCAACTAAAAAACCACCGCTAACAATCGGAACCATTTTCTCAATATCGCTGAATCCTTCTTTCGGTAAAAGAAATTTCTTAGTTATGGAACCACTTTTGTTATAAACGGTAATTTCTGTTAATTGAAGTACGGGCATCTGAAGTTTATAAACCGAGCCGTCAAGGTAATACAATATGTTCTCCGCATATCTCTCAGCCGGCAACAAATTGTAAGAATATCTTCCCGAAGGATAGGGAAATTCCTTTTTGAAGGCTGAAGCACTTTTAAGTTCAGCATCAATCTTGAATACGATATTTCCTCCCCGCAGATAAATATTGTCTGACTGATCGCACCAAATCCATGTCAACCCTGGGATTCTCTTGATTCCTCTCATTTCTATCTTGACAAGGGAATCGGTGACTGTCAAATCCTCCAGTAATTTTTCAATTCTTTTCTCCGAGTCAGAAACCCGTTTCCCTTTTTCATCATAGACTGCTATCTGATTAGATCTTGAACTATTCCCGAAATAGATTACAAATATCTGACCTTTCTTATTCACACCAATCGCTTCTATCCCATCCAGAACATCTTCGGTACACATGAGTAACTTACCCTGCCGGTTGAATCTTTTTATCTTTCTGTTCACGCGATCAGCAATATAGATACTTCCATCTGCTCCAATAGCAAAATCTGAAATCGTTGTTGGTTCTCCCTCTTCAGGTCCAGGTATCCATAGACCTATTTCAGAAGGCTTATCACCATACTTTATCGAAAATAAAACCTGCGGTTTTGTCATCAGGTAAGGAGATAGGTTAACTTGTTTTTCTTTTTCAGCACCAAACAAAGGAAAACATGCAATAAGAAACAATAGAAATAAACCTGGAATTCTTTGTTTTCTGAACAAAATACATTCCTCCTTTTTCAAAATTTCAGTGCTGAACAAGCCTTCTGGGTTTATAACCTTGCGATGGTCGCGCATAGTAATCGTAAATATTCACGTCTGTCCTTATCCACACCCTATCAACGTCTCCGCCAACAGATTCTATGACCTCGCTGTCTGGCTCATTGATATGTCCCGGTGTATATTGATACACAGTCACAACATGAAAACCTGCT
>JAMWCC010000059.1:1900-62966 GCA_023818375.1 Candidatus Omnitrophota bacterium
ATATCCCCGGGTCTTAGGTTTGTGTCTGGGTCTGTAACCTCTGAAATCACCCCATTCAATGTTGAAGTAGTTTGTCTCCACTGACTCCAGTTATACCCTGCCCATCTTGCTGCTGCAGAGACAAGACCTGAGCAATCAGTACCATATCCATCATACCCATTATCAACATATGTAACATCCCCATTCTCATCTGCCCTGCCACCATACCAGTGGCCTCCCCATTCATATGGAACTTCAAGAAAAGATGTTAACCACTGTAAGTATCTTTTCATAATAGGTGTCTCTGGCCAGGTTGCTTCATCTAATTTTCTTACACTGATGCAAACTGCATACTCAGTCGGTCCAATGGTATCAGGCGGTTCATCACAGTTCTGGCTCCATGTTTTTGTGAAGTCAGGATGAATATGATCTGTACTTTTTTGTTCCCAGTTTCCTGGCGTTGGCTGTAAACTTCCTATAAAATGCATGGTATTTAAATCATCAGCCCTCTTTGCCCTTACAATTATCCTGTGTGTACCTTCCTGGAATGTTGTTGAAAATCCCCATCCAGTGTATGGCATTGTGGTGTAACCGGGATAGTAGAAAAAGCGCCTTATATTACCGTTGTATGTATCTTTATGAACCGATGACAATACTGTTTCTTTATCTACTGCTGAGTTTATTTCATACCAGGTAAAATCTAATGGCAATCCCTTCCACTGCTTGATTACCGCCTGTGAAGGAAGTCTGGGCCAGTTATATGAATTCCAGTTTCCTGAAGGTATTTCACTACCTTGGGTTCCAGTACTGTACCAGTATCCATCATTAGCAAAGTACTGCCCACTGCTTAAAGGATCATACCCCACACCACACCAGTATCCTGTAAGATCTTCTGATTGTGTCATAAGTATCGCTCTTATTGATATATTATCACCAGTAAACGGGTAGGCAAAGTCTATAACCTCACTTTCTCCATCGCAGGAGTCATTATGATAATAAACCATCAGATTATATTTTGCCACTGTCCCAACTACAGTATCTACTGCTGTTGTCTCATCAGGCGCAGCATAGAATATCTGTAATTCGCATCCTTTGAAGGTGCTCTTCGCGTACCCTTCTACCCATACATAAGTTTCACTCTTTAACTCATCGGTGATTTTATAGGTTTTCGTGATTATCTGATTGTTTTTCGTCGTGGTATCCCATATCTTTGTCTTGTCGGCCCCATTTGAAACGCTCAAAAGGAGAAAGCCCGGCAAATCAGATGGCTCTGGCACTCTGATAATCAGTTTCATAAGGTCATTCTCGTTATTGACAGGATAGTCCTCTAAACTGTTATCTGGAATTGTGTTCGCATTGTCATCATCATCATTAAGTGGAATATACAGCCCTGTCTCTTTCTCTGTGGTTTCATCAAGCCCATAGGCATCATCCCAATCAATGTCTATTTCAAATACTGTGATTGTTATTGTATCTACTGCTATTGATTCATCCTGGTTGAGTTTATATCCCTTAAGTGTCAGGACAATGTCTCTTGTTGTTGATGATGGTTGCTCTCCCTTCAAATACAATTGCTTTGACTCAAATGGCTGTTGCTGGCTGGGACTGCAACTATAACTGTAAGGAAAATTTCTCTGTGTGTATGTGTTTGTCCCTTCATCATATTCCCATAGTGAGATTTTGTCTCCACCTGCTATTGCCTCCAACCTGAGATTTATTTCTCCAGGTCCTTGCATCCCTACAAATTCAGGACTTCCTATCTCTAACATACTTGACCCTATCTTCATCGGTACCATCTGCCCTCTTTTGATGTATATCCCTGTACTTTCTTCCTGCGTTTCTTCTTTGTGGTTTATTTGAACATTGCTTGAGTAAATACCAAATTGTATCCCATCAACACCTGGCTCCTGGCCACCATCATACCTTAATACATGTACCTCAACCATCCCCCAATCAGGTAAAATCCCTGTCACATAACAATATTCCCTATCAGGCTCAAATATTATCCATTCACTCCACGGGTATATCCAATTCCATATATCAGGTTCAAAATCATCTGGCTTTACCTTTGCCTTGTATATCTTTGTCTCCCCAACAAAAAACTCTGTCTCTACAGGTGTCTCTGACAAACAACTGTCTCCATTAACTATCTCTACATCAAATACCGTCAACATCGCATAATCATAAACAGGATCCCCTGGTGGGTCTGTGGGTATAAATTCAACTACTACAGTTATATCTCCTGATGTATCACTTATCTCTCTTGGTTCTATCCATACAAAAGGACCCCATTGACCTGTTATCTCTGCCTTGTTTCCACCTTCTATTATATCCCAGTTGTATATCCCTTCTACATTATCCGGTATTACCATCGCTTCAAGTCCTATCCCTGTCCCCTTCATACTCATACTACCTGGTCCCATAATCCATACAAATATATCTCCATCAAGCACATTGAGATTATCCTCATATTCCTGGATTGAATGTACTGCATTGGTGAAAAAAAGAAAGGTTATAGTTATTGCAGGCAAAACTCTTCGGAAAAAGTTCATCTCTCTTCCATGTTAAATTTTTTCTTTTCACCTCCATTATACCCCCCCCCGAGTGAATTCTGTCAAGAGTTGCACGAGTGTTTTTTTTGTTTTCTGCTCTTTGAATAATCTTCTTTTCACAAAAGGATAAATTTTGTCCACAAATAACCATGCCTATCTCTTTTTCAAAAGCTGTACATTTTGAAATACCATATAGTGGTACTAAAATAATCCCTGAGACCATTCCTAATATTCAGAAGGAGCAAAAATGGTAAAGATAGATTATTTTAGAGATAAACCTATTGAGATTGGGAAAACAGCCCAGCTACTTTTTGATGATTTAATTATCGAAGATGTATGGAAGGTGAAAAGGGTTTTACATCAACCACTCAAATGGTTCAAAAATCCTATCATTTACAAAACAGAGCCATGGGAAGCTGAATTGGTCGGTCATCCAACAGTTTTTTATGACAGTAATTATGGCTGTTATAGAATGTGGTACATGTCTTATTCCCGCGCAAACTACTATAGCCGCGGAGAAACAGGCGTAATACACTCAATGTGCTATGCTGAGAGTAAGGATGGTTTGAACTGGACAAAACCACTTCTTGATGTGTGCAATTTTCCTGGTTTTGAAAAGACAAATGTTGTCTATTGTGGAGCAAATAAATTGACAGCCCGCGGACAGGTTTTCAAAGACATGTCTGAAAAAGACCCTGAAAAAAGATATAAAATGATATGTCTTGAAACTTTTCCATATGAAAAGGGTGCTGAAGGCAAATGCAGTGGACTACGGCTTCTTTATTCACCTGATGGACTCAAATGGAACAGCGAAAATGCGTATTTTGTTCTGGATTACCACAGCGATACCAACAATCACATTGTATTTGATGAAAAAAACCACAGGTGGCTTTTGTATTGCAGGCCAACAATGTATTCATCTGGCAGGTCAAGTCATCTCAGGCATCACAGAAGAAGGGTATCAGTGATGGTGAGCGAAGATCTTATTAACTGGTCTTATCCTCGTACAGTGTTATTTCCTGATGAAATGGACCCACCTGATTATGACCATGTTTATGTGGTTCACCATCAAAATTATTTTTTGATGTTTTATACTGTTATGGAAGGTGATACGCACGGAAGAAAGGAAACCCGATTTGCCTGGAGTAGAGATGGTTTTCACTGGGAAAGGTTTTATACGCGTGAAGCATTTTTACCACGTGGAAGCAAGGATTCCTGGGATGCAGGTTCTGTTATAACCTACGCAATGGTTCCGCAGGATGATAACCTGTTTTTTTATTACACAGGTAACCATAAAGGACAGCATGAACAGGAAGAATCAAGAAATGGAATAGGTGCAGCTTTTTTGAAAAAGGATAGATTCATTGAGCTGAAGGCAGATGGAGAACCAGGGTATATTTTGACAAGAGAGTTTATATGCCCGGGAAAGTACCTAAAACTTAATACTGGTTATGCTGGACTTCCAAACAAACAGCAATCTATCAGGGTTGAAATTGTGCGCAGACCAGAAATCGGAAATCATGCTTTTTTTAATTATGCATACGAAGGGTATGGTTTAGAAGATTGTATTCCAATAGCAACTGACAGAATAGACGCGCCCGTTAAGTGGAAGACGAAAAATGATGTCTCCCAGCTTGTTGGAAAACCAATCTATCTCAGGTTTGAACTGCAAAATATGGGACTTTTCAGTTTCTATTTCACTGATGAATAAAATCTATTTTTTTGATGCAAGTAGCTTTGCCACCTTTAATAAGACCTTTTTATATTCCTCATCTTTGTCCTTCACGAGCATCTCTATTTTTTTTGAAAAGGAAAAATTCTTATTTTTACCTAAGGGCTGATGAAATTCTGTAAAAATTTTCTGCAGCGGAACATCTAGCGCGTTTGCAATCTTATAAATTGTTTCTATGCTGGCTTTTTTTGTGCCTCTCTCAATATGACTGAGGAAACTCGGCGCAATCCCTGTTTTCCTGGATAATTCTTCCTGTGTCAAACCAAGAGACTTACGGATTTTCCGAATCGATTGTCCGAGCGTTTTATAGATATCCTTTTCCATGGTTTTATTTTGCCTCATAACTGCCGATTAGTTAATAACCTAAAGGTAATATGAAAAACTTGACCAATAGAAAATTAAGTGTTAAGCTAATTTCATGGAGAAGAAAAAAATTCTTATCGTTGACAATGATCTTGCGGTTTGTATACTTGTAAATGCCATTGTGAAAAAGATTGGCTATGAATCAGTTATTGCAACAGATGTGCATAAAGCCATAGAAATACTTAAAAAGGATGAGAAGATCTTTCTTGTAATTACTGATGTTCATATGCCATTTATAAATGGTATTACACTTGTGGAAGAAATCTGGCAACATTTTTCATACCTGAAGGTTATCGTAATGACTTCTGATATTAGTGATGAAATTTTATCAATGAAAAACCGTTTGCATGCAGTAGTAGAAAAACTTGACCTTTTTCATTCACTCACATGCATTCTTAAAAGACTGGATTCAGAGAAAAACGGCTTTGTGAGAGATCTCAGGAAATCTTTTGATTCTACCACCTGAATACACAGATGTCACCATCATTTTCGTTGATTTCGCGATTGAAAATTATTTCACTACCTTTTTGAACAAATTGTATATTATTACCCCTGGCATCAAACGCTGAAGTGATACTGCCGGAAACCTGCAATTTCACCTGGATATTTTGTCTTTTGCCCGTTGAGTTTATTAAAAACAATACTGTCTGCCTTTCTCCATCCCTGACAAAGGCATTTACCCCCGAAATGTTTATTTCACAGTGTCTTCTTATTCCGGATATTTCAGAAGGATAAGAAACGACTTTTCTTATCCTGTCAAATTCTGGATTGTTAATACACTGGTTGCTGTATGGGCTGAAGGTTAAAGCAGAACACCCGACTAAAATTGCCTGTCCATTACCAAATTTGTTGGAAACTATGGCAGGAGAACCATCTTCAAAAACCGCAAGTGATTTGCCGGTTGACAATTGCCAATCTGGTTTGAACAAAGAGCCAATAAATTTAACAGACTCAAGCCCATCTGAGTTCGGGACTGTTATTGTTCTTGCTACTGGTTCAGGAGAATTTTTTACTCCGGGTAATAAACCGCGGGATGTAAGTCCAAAAACCTCATTCATAATACTGGTATCCTGGTCATACTCATTCCTTGCGATAGCAATATAATCTGCCCAGAGTGTTCCACCTTTCTGTACCCATTCCCTTATTTTTCTCTGGACATCTTCTTTCACATGGGTATCAACAACATACAAAACCCTGTATCTATCAAGACCTTTTTCCAGGATTTCTTCTTCAGACACAATCTCCACAGGAATACCTGCATCAAGCAAGGCAGTGTAAATACCTGCCCTTCTGAACATTGGTCTTGAACCAAATGCCCTGCCTGAAAGTTCTGTTTCAAAGTTCGTCGCACTGTAAAAGGCACTGCCTATCTCAGAAGAATTAGCTATCAAAAGAGCAACATCAGATTTTCTCATTTTAGTCCCGACAATGTCATCTTCGCATCTTGCTGTCCATCTCAACATCTCGCACCAGTCCTTTGTGTATTCAGGACTTGCCGCCCAGGCAGGTCCTTTTGTAATCGTGGGTCCATAGGAATAATCAATGAATAGCTTTACGCCCTGCGCAAGGCCCGCAAGATACCTGCGCCGGAAGTTTCTATCAACCACAATAAGGTAACCTAACTCTTGATTGTTTTTCCTTGCCGCAGCATTAAGCAAAGAAAATCCGAATGCCACACGATAGGGATCATTAATCCAGTCCTCACACAACAAGAAGTTGGTTGTGTTGTTTTCTGCCCATTCAAAAAGATTGAGTGCTCCATCCCACATCCTTGTTTCCATCATTGGTGCTGCCTGAAAATTTGGGCTTATTTTGATGTCTTTTTTGAAAAATCCTTTATCTGCTAATTCTTTTACTACATTTGCTCCTGTCCCATAAATCTGCATTGTAAAATAGCTTCTGAATCTTTGTATCCAGTAATAAAGTCGCTTTTCTTCCAGCGTGGCGTTTTTAAGGTCTGCTCGAACCTGTACTTTGACACGTCTCAGTCCTTCTATTTTTTCTTGCTTTTTTTCTCCAGTTGAACCCTGCTCAATCTGGGTTGCACGAGAGACTTCTTCATCTTCCTGTTTTGCACCAGTATTTTGAACCCATTCAATTTCAACACCAAAGTTTCTTAGAATGTTTTCAATCGTTGGATTTGCCCTCGTCGCAATGCCAATCGCTTCGACTTCTTCCCAGTTTTTCCTTCCAAAAAATTGGGGGGTCAATCCATTTGATTTCAGAAACTGGTGAAAACATGCTTTCAAAACAGGAACAAAGTTTATCATCAAAAAGTGAGGCTGTGGATTTGGCTCATCTGCAAGTATCGCTAAATCAAGCATCTGCCTTCTTGTTTCACTTCTTGATCCCCAGAGTTTTTCAACCCTCTGCTTTATCAGTTCATAAAAATATTGATTTAAGGTTTCCTGAATGCTTTTCTCACCAGTAATTTTCTTTTCTACTTCCTTATAATCAGGATTGACAAGCATCAAATGATGAGCCACTGTCCACCCAAAACCTGCATCCTTTATTTTATTCCACAAATCGGTTTCGGTAATGATATCCTGGGCAAGGTCAAAACCATTAAATCCAGCCAGTTTACAGCTTTCAATAATCGCTTCAATATCCTTATAAACAGTTGCTCTTGCGTCAGTAAATACCTGAATTTTCTTCGGTCCTTCACCAGGTTTTGCACCTGTTTGTTTCACCAGGTTCAACCTTTCTTCTGCCCACTGTGAAAATGACTTTGTCCATTTTTTCATTCCCGCAAGACCTGGCTCGTGTGGCATAAGAATGTACATGCCCCTCACAGGACCAGTAAACTCTGTTGCCTGATGAATGATAAAATCCTCATCAGGCCTTGTTGCTGCCTGAAATGTAATCTCAAGATTATTAAGCCCTGTCCTTCTTGCGTCTGGAAAAAGTTTCATGTTTGATGGCATGACCATTGTATGCATTGAGCAATATGCCCTTTTGGGATTGACTGTCTTAACCCATGGAGACCATTGATTTGTTGTTAGAAAATTTGAGCCATCTTTTTGTAATTCATTACTTTCTTCACTGGTTGTTGCTACCTTATCCTTAAAAAGCCAGGCAAGATTCACTGGTCCTTTGACTTCATATGGATTAAAATAGAGCCGGCAAAAAATATAAAACCTGTCAGCTGGTGCTTTTGAAATCTTGAACCTGAACCACAGAGGTCCCTCATAGTCAGATGGCATGGGTTTATAATCTGGGGTTTTTGTTAAAACGATACAATCAGGCCCAGAAAGATTTTCCATTACAAACATTACAGGGATTTTGCCAGCACTCAGATTTGTCTCAAATGTATCCCATCTGAACTCTTCACCAGGCGATTGGTCAGCTCCGCATGAAAATTCGTTCTTTCCGATGATGACTTTAAAGGGTGCAAAATATCTGAAATGGCCTGGTGGCTTTTGAGATGAAAGTAATTTCCTTATATTTTCAGGTGTGACAAGATATCTCACATGAATATACCATTTACCTGAAACAGGGATATCAACTTCTGTCTTTGCAATTGCTGGCTTAGAAAGATTTTGATATACCCTGAATGGTGATGGATATGAACTGATAAAACCATTGCCACTGGCAGATGGATTACTGACAAAAAAAACTGTATTGCTTGTTGTTCCTTTTGGACCTGTTATAGGTGTGCCGAAATCATCAACACAGTTTTCTGCCTCAATCACGATAAGGTTATCAAGTGTACCTGAATGGACTGAAAGACAGGAAAACAACAAAATACTGAGACAAAAAAAACCCATCATACCCCTTATGGCTAACATTGAAAAACTCCTTTTTCAGGTTCTATCTTGCGCACCAGAACTTGTAAAGTGGATAAGATTGCCGTAAACCGCTCTTGGCAGTATGAAATTCCACATGGCCATCCATATAAAGCTGGTTAAGGCCATCAGAATGATTATTTTTCCAGTTAGGCTGTCCTGAGCCAGTGTCCCAGTATCCACCTGGCTGATAACAATCCACCATACATACCTGCATGGATGGTTTCCTGACATAATGACCTATCCCTGTACTCGGATACACAACAACCTTGCCACAGAATTTTGAATTCGGGCATGGAAGAACAGCATTACTTGCCTCTGTGGTACTTGATGTTCCTGACATTCTATAACCGAACCACTCATTGGTCGTAGATGACCAGCTTCCTGTGCCAAAAGCAAGAATATATGACATATGGAGCCTGCCACCTGTATACCTTCCTGCTGCTGTATGTCTCCTGTCTGTTGAAGGACACTTGAATATCTGTAAATTTGGAAAGTAACTTTTCATAATCGGTGTAGTCATGTTGTAATTGACCTGATATGGTTCTTCATTGTCTATCATTGGTAAACCCCACCCTTCATGGTCTTCAGAATACACCCACAGAGCAATATAACACTGCTTTAGATTGCTCATACATGCAGCTTTTCTTGCCTGTTCTCTCGCCTTTGAAAGTGCTGGCATAAGTATTGCCACAAGAATTGCGATGATAGCGATCACTACAAGCAGTTCCACAAGTGTGAACCCCTTTCTCATTTCTCTCACCTCCTTTCGTTTGTTAAGATAAAATATAGCCGTTCTGAAAATTTTGTCAAGATGAAAAATGATATAATGGAAGGAATGAAAGTTTTGATAGAAATTTTTCTTGTGATTCTGGTATTTTGTACATCTGTATTTTCACAGGAGCGCGTTATGAAATTTTATGTTTCAAAAAATGGAAATGACAGCTGGTCAGGAAGGCTTTCAAAACCTGATAAAAATTTTACAGATGGACCATTTTTGACTCTTCAAAGGGCAATAGATGAAATTAAAAAACAAAAACAATTTCCTGTAACCATTGAGATAATGCAGGGAACCTATCAGATATTCAATAAAATCCCGGTTGATTCCTGCAGAAACGTACTTATTAAAGGGAAAAATGTGATTTTTACTGGTGGTCAGCAAATCAGGAAATGGGAAAAGGTCAAAGACCCATCTATTTTAGCCAGGTTAAATGAAAATGTCAGAAACCACGTTTTCAAGGCAAATCTAAAAGAAATCGGCATCAGTGATTTCGGCTCTTTCCATCAGCCATCATGGGCAGTCAGTACTGGTTCTCAAATGCAACTTTATTTCAATGGAAAACCAATGCAGATTGCAAGATGGCCTGAGGAGGGTTTTGCGTTTGTTGGAGAGATAGCAGGAAAAGGAAAATTCTTTTGCGATGCCGGAAGAGAAAAAATTGAAAAATGGAGTAAAGAAAAATCACTCAAGGCATACGGATACTGGTTTTATGAATGGGCAGCACAACATATGGAGATTGAATCGGTTGACCCAGAATCTTGTATCATCTCCATAAAAAACCCTGATTCCCACAGTTATGGCTATAAAAAAGGGGCAATGTATTTTATCTATAATGCATTAAGTGAAATAACACGGTCTGGTGAATGGTATCTGGATAAAGAAACCGGAGATATTTACTTTTATCCACCTACTGAAATTGAAAAGGGTGAGGCGACAATTTCAGTCAATAGCCAACCTATCATAGAGATAAAAAACAGTGAGAAAATTAAGATAGAAAACATTGTCTTTGAAAACTCAAGAAAAGAAGGAATTATTGTTTATGACAGTCAGGATGTAACAATTGAAAATTGTACTTTTAGGAACCTTGGGTGCTGGGCAATAAGGGCAGAAAATGTAAAAAACTCAAAGATACAGGATTGTGAAATCTATAATATCGGCGAAGGCGGAATACATCTTGAAGGCGGAGATAGAAAAACTCTTGAATCAGGAAACAATCTTATTGCAAACAACCATATCCATGATTTTTCACTCTGGATAAAGATTTACAGACCTGCAGTCCAGATTGATGGTGTAGGAAACAAAGTTACTAATAATCTTATTCACGATGCGCCACACATGGCAATTGGCTGGTCAGGAAATGAAAACATCATTGAATTTAACGAAATTTATAATGTTGTTCTTGAAACCAATGACGCTGGTGCGATATACAGTGGAAGAGATCCTTCAATGCAAGGAAACATTATAAGATATAACTACTTCCATGATATTGGAAAAATTCAAGGTCATGGTGTTGCCAGTGTTTATCTTGATGATGGACACTGTGGAAATATTGTTTATGGCAATATTTTTTACAGAGGTAGCAAGCCGGGAAAGTCAAATTTTGGCGCTGTCTATATTCATGGTGGAAGATATAATCTGATTGAAAACAATATTTTTCTTGAATGTGAGCAGGCATATAATGAATCACCGTGGAACCAGGAACTATGGCATCAGTTCTGGACAAAACCACCATACAACCAGAACTTATTTGGGGAAATTGATGTCAGAAAAGAACCATACCTTTCAAAGTATCCCTGGCTGAAAAATATTCTTGAAGACACAAGACCCAATATCCTTGCGAGAAACATTGTTTATAAGTGCAGAAGGTTTGTGGATAGAGGGCAGCCAGAGCTGATTGATAATCTGGTTGAAATTGACCCTGTTTTCGAAAGTTGTGAACCACCCATGCTCAAACTGAAAAAAAATTCGCCTGCCTTCAGAATTGGATTCAATCAGATTCCAGTTGAAAGCATTGGATTGAAAAGAAAGTAGTGAGTTTTAGAGGTTGTGTTCCAGCACTCTCCGTATATCCTTGGCAACAACTGAAAATCGGACAATAACAAATGTTGTTTTATTTTCTAAAAGTGGTAAAATAACACCAAAATTTTCCTTTTTAGCGGGGGCCATGATGTTTGAACAATTTTTCTCGCCAAAATCTGTTGCAGTTATTGGTGCTTCAAGAGAACCAGGTAAGCTTGGTTCACAGATTCTCAGCAATATCATATCGGGTCAGTATCAGGGTAAGATTTATCCGGTGAATCCTAAAGCTCCTGAAATTTCTGGACTGAAATGTTACCCCGATATTTCAAGTATCCCTGATGTACCCGAACTTGCCGTAATTGTTGTACCGGCAAAAATAGTTTGTTCTGTTATAGAAGAGTGTGGTAAAAAGGGTACAAAAGCAGCAGTCGTTATAAGCGCGGGATTTAAAGAAAGTGGACCCGAGGGCAAAAAAAGAGAGGAAGAACTTGTTGAAGTGGCAAAAAAATATGGATGCCGTATCATCGGCCCAAATTGCCTTGGAATCATTGACACATATTCTGATTTGAATGTATCCTTTGCTCCTGTGATGCCAACAAAGGGAAGTATCGCTTTTATTTCTCAGTCAGGAGCACTCATCAGCGCAGTTCTTGACTGGTCAAGAAAACAAAAGATAGGTTTTTCAAGAATTATCAGTATGGGAAATATGGCTGATGTTTCTGAAAGTGAACTGATTGAATCGTGTGCTGCCGATGAAAAAACAAAGGTTATTCTGTTTTATGTTGAAGGTGTAAAAGATGGAAGGGATTTTATTAACAGGGTTTCTAAAGTTACATCAAAAAAACCAGTCATTGCAATAAAAGCAGGACTTACTGGCTCAGGATCAAAAGCTGCTTCTTCTCATACTGGAAGTTTAGCCGGAATGGCAGAAGCGTATGGAGCAGCTTTCAAAAAGACAGGGGTACTACAGGTTTCAAATATGGAAGAGCTATTCGACCTTTCACTGGCATTTGCTTATCAACCATTGATAAAAGGTGACAAAATTGCAGTCGTAACAAACGCAGGGGGTCCTGCAGTACTTGCCACAGACGCTGTAGAAAAACAGGGTCTTAAAATGGCAACCCTTTCGGAACAAACAGAAAGTACTCTTAAAAAGAATCTTCCACCAGCAGCAAATATACATAACCCGGTTGATGTACTGGGGGATGCAACAGAACAAGGCTATAAGGTTGCTCTTGAAAATGTGATGAAAGAGGATAATGTGGATGGTGTGCTTGTTATAGTTACTCCGCAGACAATTACACGACCACTTGAAACAGCACACGTAGTTGTCGAAAATGCTAACAGATACAAAAAAACAGTTGTCACAAGTTTTATGGGTGGGGTTTCGGTTGAAGTTGCCATTGACTTTTTGAGACAGAGCAAAATTCCAAATTATGATTTTCCTGAAAGGGCGATAAGAGCGTTAAAAGCAATGGTTGATTATGTAAAAGTCCTAGAAAGGAAGAATGGACCGACAGTGGAAATAGCCGCGGATAAAGATATGGTTTCAAAAATTCTTCAGCAGGTAAAAAAATCAGAAAGCAGAAATCTGACTGACTATCAGGCAAGAGAAATCTTTGGTGCTTATGGAATAAGGGGTCCTGAAAGGTATCTTGCGAAAAATGTGGATGAAGCAATAAGCAATGCAAAAAAAATTGGTTATCCTGTAGTGGCTAAAATAGTCAGTCCTGATATCCTTCACAAAACCGAGTCAGGTGGAGTAAGAATCAATATTTTGAATGATGAAGAAATGAAAAAGTCCTTCAACGAGATTATGAAATCCGTTAAGCAATATTTACCATCAGCACGAATTGAAGGAATTGAAATTCAGGAAATGGTTAAGGGAGTTCAGGAAGTAATTATAGGGGTTAAGAAGGATATTCAGTTTGGGCATCTTATCATGTTTGGACTTGGTGGAATTTTTGTTGAAGTGCTGAAAGATGTTACCTTCGGTATTGTGCCTGTGGATCGGCAGGAAGCACTTGAAATGATAAAAGAAATAAAGGGTTATAAACTTTTGAGCGGTTTCAGAAATCTTCCGGAAGCTGATATAGATGGACTTGTTGAAACCATTGTAAAAGTATCACAGATGTGTCAGGATTTTCCGGAAATTAAAGAGCTGGACATAAACCCGCTTGTTGTCAAGGAAAAAGGTAAAGGAACCGTGATGATAGACGCAAGAATTATATTTGAATAAAAGGGGGAAAGATGAAAAATGGAAAGTATCTTGTTGGAGTAATTGGTGCTGGTGGAATCGGAAGATATCACATTGATGGATGGAAAAAACTTCCTGATGTGGTTGTTTACGGAATAGCAGACACAAATGCAACTACTCTTGAGACAGTTAGCAAACAATATGAAATACCTGTTGCGGTGAAAGATTATAAAAATTTGATAAAGATTGAAGAAATAGATATCATTGATGTTTGCACACCAAATTCTTTTCATTATCCTGTAACAATTGCTGCCTTAAAAAACGGCAAGCATGTTTTGTGTGAAAAGCCCCTTGCTACAAAAAGTGAGCATGTTAAAAAGATGATACAGGCAGCAAAAGAAAACAAAAGAAAGCTGATGGCAGCTCAGAATCAAAGATTTTCGTACGCAGGAAAAATGACAAAAAAAATTATAGATGATGGGGAACTTGGAGAAATCTATTTTGCACAATGCTATGCGGTAAGAAGAAGAGAACTACCATCAAGCGACACCTTTATAAAAAAAGAATTATCAGGCGGTGGTCCGATGTTTGATATCGGGGTACATATCCTTGACATTGTTTACTGGTTTATGGGATGCCCAAAAGTACATTCTGTCAAGGGGGTAATGTTTACGAAACTTGCAAGAAACAAAGGCATTACAGGTACCTGGGGACAATGGGATCCTGAAAAATACGAGGTTGAAGATTTCGCTGCTGGATTTGTTCTTTTCAAGGATGGCAGGGCTCTTCAGCTTACCTGTAGTTTCCTATCAAACCTTCCATCTAATTGGTCAGCAAGTCTATATGGGACAAAGGCAGGTATGATATGGCCAGAAATGAAATTATTCTCTGAACTTTCTGGAATGCACAGAGATTCAACATTGACACCAATTGTACCAGAAAAAGAACCCTCCCATCACATAGAAATAAAGGAATTTCTTGATTGCGTCAAAACAGGAAAGGATGTATTGGTAAAACCAGAAGAATCTCTGGAAGTAATCGGAATTCTCGAGTCAATGTATATCTCTCACGAAAAAAAGAAAGAAGTAATATTTCAGGGTTGACCAAAAATATATTTTCAGTAATAATATCCGAGGTGGCTATGAGATATATTATATCAACACTTATCCTATTTTCATTTACTGGTTCACTTTTTGGATACTGGGAATGGACCCCGCAAACAGGCAGATGGATAAATCCCAAGTATGCAGTAAAAGATACAGACAAAGAACAATGGGAATATGCAGAATCTTTTAAGGTTGCTCAAAACAATGAAGCTGCTTTAAGAGAGTATTCAAAACTTGTTAAACACTACCCACTATCACCTTATGCGCCGAAAGCCCTTTTTGAATCAGCCAAAATCTATTCAAAAATAGGCGATAAAGAGAATGCATTTAAAAAACTTGATGAAATAATCAAAAGGTATCCTGCCTATCCTGAAATTGAGCAGGTTCTTAAGATGCAGAGAGAAATATCCCTAGAATTACTTGGGAAAAAACAATTAAGATTAATTGACAAGTTAAAAGATCCTTCAAAAAAATATGAAGCCATCGAAAGAGCTATTGAATCAGACCCTTTCAGTCCCGAAACCCCACCTATTGTATTGCAACTTGCATCAAAATATGCAAAAAGCGGTGAGATGGAAAAAGCAATAAAGCTTTATGAACAGGTAATCAAGGATTTTCCTTCCACAAAGTGGGAAGAAAAGGCACGCTACGAGATGTTGATGTATGAGATAAAAAATATTCCTGCAGGAAGTACTGATGTTTCAAAATTTTCTGCGGTTGAAAGAAGTATAGATAATTTTATTTCTGATTTTCCAGAAAGTTCTTATAATGAACTGTTGAAAAAGAAAAAAGCAGAACTTAGAAATGAAATAGCAGGAAGACTATTCAATGTGGCTCAAATATATCAAAAAAATGGACATCATAAAAGTGCAGAGATTTATTACAGAAAGGTAAGAACTCTTTATCCAGAAACAGAATATGCAAAAAAGGTTCCTTCTGGTAGCAGCTAATATATTTATACTTCTTTTGGCAGGTTGTGGATACAAGCTTATAAATCCTTCACAAAAAACCGTGTATGTTGAGCCTTTTTCTAATTTCACCATCCAACCCGAAATCGATTTGTATCTGGTGAAAAATTTAAAAAAAACACTGGCACAGTCTGTTGGATTTATGGTTGTATCTAACAAAAAGGATGCCGATATAATTATAAGAGGCATGATACACAAATTCATAAGAAACCCAGAGTTTATAGCCGGATCAGACAACTTAATCATGGCTTCCTATAGAATAAAGGTTATTGTTGAGATTGAAAAGGAAAATCAAACTCGACAAAAAGAAATTGAACAGACTTACTTCCTTGAATTATCAGAAAAACTTAATACACAGCAGCTACTTGAGATTATTTCAAATAGAATATCACAGGACATTTATTTGAAGCTTATTGAGGAAAATGAAAAATAGGATTAGTTTTTTTATTGGACCACCACAGCTTACATCAGAAAGGATTACACAACTCATTGATGAAATTTCCGGCAGGTACTCAAGCATCGAAGTGAAAAAATATTATGGAGTTGAATTTAATCCCGAGATGTTTGTGAATGACCTTCTTGAAAACTCTCTCTTTGTATCCGCAAAAATTTTAATTGTGTATCAGACTGAAGAAATAGAAAAAAGTGTGTGGGAACAAGTAATACTACCTGTACTTGAAAAAACCACAGAAAACACTTTTGTAATCTTTGAAGGAACTTCAATTAAGACAAAAGTGCAGGATTATGAAGTTGAATATTTCGAAGATGTTGAAAATCTTTTTAGAAAAATTTATAAAAAAACGTGGCAGAAGCAATTAACTGCAAGAGATATTTTTGAAATTTCCCAATTTCTTAAGAAAAATCCCTATGAATTCACTGGAATTATTGGAATGATTGGTAGACATCTGGAAAATCTCCTTGTTCAGAAACTTATCACCGAAGAAGAATTTTTAGAAAAACTTCAAAGACTCACAGATATTGACTTTGGATTAAAATCGGGTAAACTGCCCAATGAACCTGGTTGGGAAACCTTATTATTAAACTTGCTTGATATCCGTAGTTAGCTTGTTCACTGTTTTCATCAATACACTTTTCTTTCTTGCAGCAGTATTTTTGTGTAAGACGCCCTTTGACGCAGCCTTATCTATTTCCTTTATGGCAGTATTCAACGAAGGTCTATAGTCCTGTCCCTCAAGTATCTGCTTCTTTACTTTTTTTATCAGTCCCTTTATTTTTGTAAGTATCTGCCTATTTTTCATCCTTCTCTTTTGCTCTTGTCTTTGTCTTTTAAGAACCGAGGGCTTTTTCTTCTTACCTGGCATGACAATTCCTCCTTTTCGTTGTAGTATATCATATAAATGAAATTTGGTAAAGCTTTGCAAACTAAAACAAAACGAAAAAAATTCGTCTAAATCATGGAAAGAAAAGATTTTGAAGAACTTTATAAAATGTATGCACCAGTGCTATACAGAACTGCGTTCAGGATGGTAAAGAATGATGCAGACGCACTTGATATTGTACAGGAAGCTTTTATAAGAATTTATAACAATTTTGATAAATTCAAGAGGCGGTCAAGTATTCAAACATGGATGTACAGAATAGTTATGAATCTGTGCTATGACTATTTTAGACGAAAAAAGAAGGTTACGTTTGTTTCCGAAGATGAGATATTTAAAGATGGTGAAGAACAAGGACAGTTTACAAAAAACAACCTAAATGATTTTGAAAACCTGGAAGACAAAAGGAAGCAAAATCTTCAGAAGGCACTTGAACATTTAACTTTAAGGCAGAGAACAGTTTTTAATTTCAGAATATATGAAGAACTTTCTTATGAAGAAATTGCATCTATTATGAAGATAAAAGTTGGTACAGCAAAGGCAACATTTTTCCAGGCAGTTGAAAAGATAAAACAGATTATGAAGGAGATGGAGAAAAATGAAATGTGAAGAAATTAGAAAAAAAATTTTAGATCTTATTGATGGAACATTACCTGAAAATTTTCAACAGATAATTCATAAGCATCTTGAAGAATGTAATGTTTGTAGAAATGAATTTGAGTCATTAAGGAAAATTCTAATTTCAGCAAAAAAGATTAAAGTACCAGAATATGATCGATCTTTTTGGAACTCAAGGTACGAAATGCTTTTATCGAAAGCTCAGCAAAGATATAAAAAACATATTTTCATCAAGAGACTAAAGATTGTCTTTGGTTTTCTTGGTATATTTTTGATCTTTATTGTCTCAAAATCATATTTAAAAGAAACCGAGCCCATAATACCACCGGTTGGTGAAATCACATATCATATACCTGATGATGTCCTTTCTGAAAAAACCCTTTTACTACCAGTCGATGAGATGAAGAAAATTTTCGAATTTCTTGAACCTGAAGACCAAATGACCATCCTTGCAGAATACTTGAATTAAAATAAGTTTTGGTTGTAAAATTTTTTTATGAAAAGATTTATAAAACTTCCACAACCAAAAACAAAGAGCAATATTTCTCTGGAGGAAGCAATAAATAAAAGACATTCAACCAGGGCGTTTAGTAATAGTCCTCTGGAAATTGAAGAGATATCCCAGATTCTATGGGCTGCCTATGGGAAAAATGCACATGGAAAGAAAACTGTACCATCTGCTGGTGCTACGTATCCATTTGATATATACCTTGTTGTCGGCAGCGTTAACAACCTTGAAAATGGAGTTTATCTTTACGATGGCGCAAATCATACGCTTTCACTTATTAAACCAGGAGACATCAGAAAACAACTTGCTCAGGCATCTTTTGGACAATCTTTTGTTGCACAAGCACCTGCAACAGTTGTTCTTGTCGCCCAGTTTAAAAGGACAACCTCATTTTATGGAAAAAGGGGCGAAAGGTATGTATATCTTGATGCAGGACATATAGGACAAAATGTCTCCTTACAGGTTGAAACTTTAGGCCTTGCCACATGTATGGTAGGTGCTTTTGATGATATAGGTGTTGCAAAAATTTTAGATGTACAAGGTGATGTTGTTTATATTATACCTGTTGGCAGACCATGAAAAATTCCGAAATTGCGCAGCTTTTTGATGAAATTGCAGATATTCTTGAATTTAACGGAGAAAATGTTTTTAAGGTAAGTGCATACAGAAAAGCAGCCAGAACCATCCGTGAAATGCCCGATGACATAGAGCAAATATACAAGAATAACAAACTTTCAGAAATTCCAGGGATTGGCAAAAACATTGCTCAGCATATCGAAGAATACCTGAAAACTGGCTCAATATCAAAATACAAGGATCTTTTGAGTGAAATACCTGCAAGCTTTGTCGAGATGATGAAAATTCCAAACCTTGGACCGAAAACATTGAAACTTTTGTATGACAATTTTAAGATAAACACACTTGATGAGTTAAAAAACGCTCTTGAAACACAGCAAGTACTTAAACTCCATGGAATGGGAAAGAAGAAGATTGAAAATATTAAAAGGGGTAT
Source organism: Candidatus Omnitrophota bacterium (assembly GCA_023818375.1). Lineage (GTDB taxonomy): Bacteria > Ratteibacteria > UBA8468 > B48-G9 > DTJG01 > DTJG01. Next base: position 20,858 of record JAMWCC010000059.1, read on the forward strand.
AGAACTCTATCTTTCAAAAAAGGCTGCTGGAAGAATTTCATTAGGAATCGCATTGCCTGTTGTTTTTTCGATTGTTGATTATATGAAAGATGTTTGTACCGATATCTCTCCATGTGGTTCACTTAGAAGAATGAAAGAAACCATAGGAGATATTGATATATTATGCACTGCAACAAATACAAAACAGGTTATAGAAAGATTTGTGAACTATCCAGGCAAGCACTCTGTCATTTCAGAAGGTGAAACAAAAGGTTCAATAATTGTGAAAGAAAACCTTCTCCAGGTGGATATAAGAGTTGTTTCACCGGATTGTTATGGTGCTGCGCTTCAATATTTTACAGGTTCAAAGGAACACAACATAAAACTGCGAACCATTGCCAAAGAAAAAGGGCTGAAGATAAATGAGTATGGAGTTTTCAAAGGCGACAAAAAAATTGCAGGAAAAACAGAAGAAGAGGTTTATAAAGTCTTTGGTATGCCGTTTATTCCGCCAGAAATAAGGGAAGACAGGGGAGAAATAGAGGCAGCACTGGATGGAAATCTTCCAGTTCTTGTTGAAGAAAAGGATATTCTTGGAGATATGCACATTCATACAAACTGGTCAGATGGTTCAAATACAGTTGAAGAAATTGTAAAAAGAGCAATTGAAAAGGGTTATAAATTCATTGGTCTTGCTGACCACTCAAAAACAAGTAAGTTTGCAGGTGGTTTAACTATTGAAGAATTGAGAAAAAGAAATAAAGAAATTGATGAAATCTCAAAAAAATATCCAGAAATTACAATTTTGAAAGGAATGGAGGTTGACATACTTGGCGATGGAAGTCTGGACTATCCAAATGAAGTCCTCGCTGAGCTTGATTTTGTTATTGGTTCAATACATCAGGGGTTTAAAAAGAATGTTACAGAAAGAATGTTGAAGGCAATGGAAAATCCCTATCTTGATATTATCGGTCATCCAACTGGAAGATTGATTTCAAGCAGGGAAGGATACGATGTTGATATTGATATGGTGATTGAGTATGCTGGAAAAACAGGTACCTGCCTTGAAATAAATGCTTATTATGATAGGCTGGATCTTAACGATACTAATATATTGAAAGCGAAAGAGAAAAAGGTGATAATTTGTATAGGGACAGATGCTCATAGTGTGTACATGATGGAATATATGAAACTGGGAATAGGAACTGCCAGAAGGGGTTGGCTGGGAAAAAATGAAATTTTAAACTGTTATCCAGTAAGAGAAATACCTTTTAAAAGAAAAAAAATGGTACAATTTTGAAAAAAGGGGGGATTATGATAAGAAAAAGAGCAGTTATAGGAATAGTGGTGTTGCTGGGGTTTCTTGTATCCTGCGCTGTATCACAATCTGTCAAAAAGGCGCCGGATTTTAGTTTAGTTGACGTGAATGGAAAAAAGATTTCGCTTTCTTCTTTCAAAGGTAAAATCATCGTACTGAATTTCTGGGCTTCCTGGTGTCCACCATGCAAGGCAGAAATTCCTGACTTTGTAAAAACTTATGAAAAATACAAGGATAAAGGCCTTGTTATTATTGGAATTGCTGTAAACAGTAAGGAAAATGATGTTAAAGCCCTCATTAAACAGTACAACATCTCATATCCAGTAGCACTGGACGATGGAAGCGCCGAAAATGCCTATGGTCCTATTACAGGCGTCCCAACGACTTTTATTATCGACAAAGAAGGAAACCTTGTCCCGGGCGGGAAAAAGATTGGTATGTTCAGGGAAGGAGAACTTGAAAAATTTATCACACCACTACTGAAATAAATGGAAAGCCATCCAGCTTTAGAAAAACTCATTCAGACACAAGGAATCTCACAGGAACAGCTCGACCTTGTCATAAGAGAAAAACAGAGGACCGGTTCTCCCTTCGGCTATCTGCTCATAAGATTTGGACTGATGAATTCTGATTCATGGTATGAGTTTGTTGTGAAAAATTTTCACGTTCCACCCATCAACATTGAGGAAATACAGATTGAAATGGATGTCCTGCGTTCCCTTCCTGAGTTTACCTGCAGAAAATACCAGACAATTCCAATTTTCAAGTCAAGAAATAAAATGGTTTGTGGCATGGTCGATCCTCTTGACCCTGAAGCAGTTGAACAGATTAAAAAGATATCGGGACTTGAAATAGAAAGCCGTCTTGTTAAGGAATCTCATTTAAGGAAATGTTTTGATAAGTATTTTTCTCAGGCAGGGCTTGAAGTTATCAGTCCCATCAATCAATCTGGAGAAAGATTCTATGAACCTGTAAGGCTGAGGGAACTGGATAAAGAGGCAAACGCAGAAAGTACTGTCGTTTCAATGATTGAACAAGCAGTTGAGCTGAAAGCAACTGATATACATCTTGAAATTGAAGAAGATGGAGTACGCCTCAGGTACAGAATAAATGGGTTATTGTATGAATTTCCTCCACCACCTCTTGAACTTTATCCAGCCATTGTTTCTCATATTAAAGTACTGTCAAACCTTGATATTTCAGAAAAAAGAATTCCACAGGATGGGTATTTCAAGGCGAGAATCAGTGGTAGAAGTGTTGACCTCAGGGTTTCCACATTTCCAACAATCTTTGCCGAGCTGGTTGCTCTCAGAGTGCTTGATAAGTCAAACATTATCACAGGTCTTGAACAATTAGGATTTCTTCCTGAAACCCTGCACAGATGGAGGATGCTTCTTGATGAACCGTATGGAATGCTTCTTGTTACAGGCCCAACAGGTAGTGGAAAAACCACAACCTTATACTCTTCCCTCAATGAAATAGATAATCTTCACAAAAAGATAATAACAGTAGAAGACCCTGTAGAGTACCATCTTAAAAATATTGACCAGATACAAATTAATCCAAAGGCAGGTCTGACATTTGCTGTCGCACTTCGTTCAATACTCAGACAGGATCCAAATGTTGTTATGATTGGAGAAATAAGAGACCTTGATAGTGCTTCAATTGCATTCAGAGCGGCACAGACAGGACAACTGGTTTTAGCCACACTTCACACCAACACTGCACCTGGTGCAGTAATAAGATTGCTTGATATGGGTGTTGAATCATACCTATTGGCTTCTTCCTTGATAGGGGTTTTAAGTCAGCGGCTTGTAAGAACCATATGTCCTAATTGCAAGGAAGTTTATAAACCGCTTGATGAAGAAATAAGAGAACTGAGTCCAGAACTTGTAGGTAGAGACTTGAGATTTTTCAGAGGCAAGGGATGCCATCTTTGTAAAGGGACTGGTTATGGTGGAAGAACAGGGCTCCACGAACTGATGGTGATGAATGAAGAACTGCGTAGAATGACGATGAAAGACCCTTCAACATCGACTCTAACAGAGATTGCAAGAAAATTTGGTATGAAGACCTTAAGAGAAGATGGCATTCAGAAGGTTCTTGCTGGAATAACTACAATTTCTGAAGTTTTGTATGCAACAAAAAAAGATACAGATGAAAGATAAAATTGTAAGATTTGGTGTTTCTCTGGAAAAAGACCTGCTTGATATATTCGATGAACAAATTAAAAAGCAGGGATACCCCACAAGATCCAAGGCAATTGCAGATCTTATGAGAAAAGAGATTGTTCATCACAAATGGCGCACAGGAAAACAAATTGCTGGAGCAATTGTGTTCATTTATAACCATCACAAAAGAAATATTGTTGATAGGATCATTGATATACAGCACGACTTTTCTGATTTAGTTGTTTCGACCCAGCATGTTCATTTATCACATGATGAATGCCTTGAGATAGTTGTGGTCAAAGGAAAACCAGAAAATGTAGAAAATCTTGCCAACAATATCCGTTCCATAAAAGGTGTTGAACACTGCACAGTTGCTTTTACCTCAACAAGTAGAGAGTAATTTCACTCGTATCTTAGGGCCTGAATAGGGTCAAGTTCTGCGGCTTTTCTTGCTGGATATAGTCCAAAACCTATACCAACAGCAACAGAGATAGAAAATGAAAGTAATATCGACCAAGGGGTTATAATAGTCATCATCCCTGCAAATTTTGTAACTGCTTTTGGTATGAGAATACCAAGCATAATCCCTATAAATCCACCTGAAGCAGAAAGGATCACAGATTCAGTTAAAAACTGGTTGATAATATCCCTTTTCCTTGCACCTACTGCCCTTCTTATGCCGATTTCCTTTGTTCTTTCTGTAACAATTGCAAGCATAATGTTCATAATTCCAATCCCGCCTACAATCAGACTTATGGCTGCAATTGACCCAAGGACAATGTTGAATATCCTTTTGGTTCTCTCTGCCTGCCTCAATAGTTCCAGTGGAACAATAATCTGATAATCCTGTTTTTTATGTGTCTGGCTTAATATATCGCTTACTAAGGATGCTGTCGCAAGAATCTTGTCTGTGTCTGAAACCTGTACAACAAACCTGTGATACTGAACCCAGTTTCTTTCCCAGGATCTTATTCCACCTGTAGTTCTTTTTACTTCGTATTCCCCAAAAAAATCTTTTGTGGTTGAAATCGGGACATAAACAGCAATATTCATATCTTCAGCAACAAAACTTTCAGAAGCTCCTGCAAAAACCTTTTCTCCAGCAATCCCAATGATTGTAAAATAAGAACTCCTTATTTTTATTGACTTTCCAATAGGATCTTCTGCAGGAAAAAGAGAAGTTCTTACTGTTGAACCTATTATTGCAACAGGCAAACTCTTCTGAATGTCTGTATAATCAAAAAACCTTCCTGTTTTTATAGATAGATTGAGTGCGTGCTGATATTCTGGAAGTGTTCCAATAACTCTTGCAGAAATGTTTTTCCCATAGTACCACACATCTTCTTCCATTTCCCAGGCAGGAATGATCCTAACCACAGAGGGTATTGTTTCAAGTTTCCTCATGTCCCTATCAGTCAAACCATATACTCCGAGTAAACTTGCCTGCTGTGTTTTTGCATCTGCAGGAAGCTTAACACTTCTGATAATGATATTATTGCTTCCCAGGGACTCAATCATTTTTCTTGCTTCAAAGCTTGCTCCTTCCCCTATTGCCAGCATTGCAATAACAGAGGCTACACCAAAAACGATTCCAAGAACAGTCAGAAGTGAACGAAGTCTATGAAGCCAAATGTTCTTCCATCCGTGTCTGACAATTCTTATTAAGTGTAAAAAATTAATTTTCATCTACTATTTTTCCATCAAGCATCCTAATAATTCTTCTCGCATATTTTGCCACACCAGCATCGTGCGTTACCACTATCAACGTTGTGCCCTTTTCATTTAGTTCACACAACAATTTCATTATCTCCCTTCCTGATACGCTATCAAGATTCCCTGTTGGCTCATCCGCAAGAATTAACAAAGGATTATTCATAAGAGCCCTGGCTATTGCAACCCGCTGCTGCTGCCCTCCGGACAATTCAGACGGTTTGTGTTTTATTCTATCACCAAGTCCGACCATTTTTGCTAGTTCCATCGCTTTCTCTCTGGTTTTCCTTTCATCCAGATGCTGGTAAAAAAGTGGCATTTCTATATTTTCCAAAACTGTAAGCTGCGGAATAAGGTTGTATGACTGAAAAATAAATCCGATCTTTTTTTGTCTGACCTCGCTGAGAGCGTCATCATCAAAACTTGAGATATCCTTTCCTTCAAATAGGTATCTACCGGAAGTTACCCTGTCAAGACAACCAATGATGTTAAGCATTGTAGTTTTTCCGCTTCCAGAAGGTCCCATTATTGCAACATGTTCTCCTTTTTTTATTTCACAGCTGATACCCCTTAAAACAGGGATGTCAATTCCACCAAGGTGGTAAACCTTTGTAACATTATCAAAAGTTATAATGCTATCATTCTGCTGCATCTTGGACACTTTTTGGTCGTCGTCTCATAGTTCTTGTTGGTTCAGATGTCTGCTCAGTTTCCCGTGACCCTTCTATTCTTGTTGGTCTCTCTTGCTCTATTGGTTTTGGTTGTTCAATTTTTGGCTGAACTGTTTGTGAAGTCTGGGGTGAAATTTCAGATGAAGTTTTTTCAGGCTCTTGTTTTTTAGTTTCAGATTCTTTCTTTTTTTCCTCTGTTTTTGCAAGTGCTGAAATAACTATAATCTCTCCTTCCTTTAAACCGTTTTTCACCTCTACCTCATTTTCATTACTTTCACCTATTTCAATCTTTCTTGCTTCAATCTTTTTTCCCTTCAGTACATTTACATACGCCTTACCCTCTTTGAAATTGACAGCAACAAGGGGTATGACAAGAACATTTTTAAGCACATTTACTGTTATCTCAACCTGGGCACTCATTCCTGGCCTGAGATAATCATAACTTTTGTCAAAAGAAATCTGGCAAACATAAACATTCAGATCCGGATTAAGCCACTTAAGGGTCGGATCAGGCATAAGCGCAACATTTTGAACCTTTCCTGTAAATGTCTGGTTCGGAAAGGCATCGACCTTTATTTTTGCTGGAAGCCCAGGTTTTACTTTCTCCACGCTCGATTCATGAATCTTTACTTCAACACCCATTGTGGAAAAATCAGGCAATTGAAGTAATTCCTGGTATTGTCTCACGTTTGTTCCTGGTTGTATCGGAGATTCCACAAACCACCTTCCAGTTGTTGCATAAACAACAAAACCTGGCTGTGTTGCCCTGATGGTGCAATTTTCAAGATTCTTCAGCGTGTTTTCAAGCCGTGCCTTTGTCAGGTTATATGTGGCTCTTTTGCTTTTTACGTTTGCTTCAGCCTGAATAAGCCTTGACTGGCATTTGGATTTTACTCTGTCAAATTCCGCAAGTGCTTCACGATAATTTGAAAGAAGCTGTTCTATCTGTCTTGGAAAATCATAAGCCTGAAAAAGCTGATAATCAAGCTTTGCCTGCTCAAGAGAAACATTCTTCTGCTGAAAGGCAAGTTTATCTGCCTCAAGTTCACTCTTTGTTACATATCCTTTTTCAGCAAGTTTTGTACTCCAATCAACTGTGTCTTGAGATCTTGCAAGTTCCTCTTTTGCTAAATCTATTTTGTTTTCATACTGCCGTTTTTTATTCAAAGCTTCTCCGCCGAGTGCAGGGTCTTTCAAAATCTTGTCATAATCAATAGTTCCACTTCTTGATGCAAGAACCTTTTCAGCAATTTCAGCACCCAGATATTTCTCAAGATCCATCTTTGCAAATTTTACCTTAAGCTGCGCCTGGTTGATATCGCTCTCATTCTGCTTTTTTTGTATTTCAAGGTTTGCTTCTGCCTCTTTAAGGGATGCATAACTTGTCTCAAGAGAAACCTTTTGCTGGTCAAGATCGTTTTCAATATCCTTAGAATCAAGTTTTATCAGAATTTTTCCATTTTTTACATCTTCCTCTGTAATTTTTGTTCCTTCGGGCCACACATCAAGAATACTTCTTGAACCAGGGACTTCATTGATGATTTTTTGAGATTTTAGTGCTTTTAAATTACCACCCTCTATTACTGAAATTACAAGGTCTTTACTCTTCACTTCTGTAGTAATAAACTGTTTCAACTTCTTTTTCTCCTGCTGATAAGAATTCACCATTGCTGCAGCAACTACAAAAATCACAAGTAAAATAAACACCTTATTTTTAAATAACCTAAGAACTCTCACCAATAATCTTTTCATAGAGGTCTCCTTTCCAAACGCCACTGTCATCAATTTGAAGCTGCTCAGTGTTTTTCAAAAAATTTAAATATGAGATAAGATAGTTTACTATTGTAGAAGACAAAGCATTTTGTGCCTGAAGATATGATTCCTGCGCTTCAAGAAGGTCCCTTGTTGTTGCTCTTCCTGCTTGAAGCATCAAATCAGTACTTTCCACCCTTCTTGTTGCTAGCTGTAGGCTGTTTTTCTGTACAATATAACTCTGGTAAGCTTCTTGAAGCGATCTGATGGAATCAAGTATTTCCAGCTTTATGTTGTCTTTTTTCAAGGAAAAATCCCTTTTTCTTCTTTCAAGATTTATCAATGCCTGTTTGTATCTGTTTCTATCAGAAATCTTTCCTGTAGGAAGCGTAAAATCAATTTCTGCTGAATAGGAAGGCTGTTTAAACTCAAGGTCAAATTTTGATTTCTCTTCTGTGGAAGAAGAGACAGTCCCTCTAAAATCAATTTTTGATTTAAGCAGGCTTTTTGCAATCGCAAGACTTCTTTCTGCGTCATAAACATAATCTGAATAGGTCATCAGGTCAAGCCTGTGAGAAAAAGCATAGTCTATCGCTTCTTGTTCATTAATTTCTAAAAAAGCCAGACCCTTCTTAAGAAAAGTTTTCAGCCCTTCTGTATCAAGTTCGATTATATTTTCCGGGGATAACCCGAGAAATATTTTGAACTCATCTTCCTGTTGTTTGTAGTTATTATTTGCCTGTATCCATTGCTGGTAGGCACGGTATTCATTCTGTCGTGCCTGGTCTGCCTGCAAGGGTGAAAGTCTTCCTGCTGCTGCAAGCATTTCTATTCGTTCTCTTGTATCGCGCAAAAACTGATAGTTTTTCCAATAGTTGTCAAGGTTGTTTTTTGCAAGGATAATCTTGAAATATTTTTCTGCAACAACAACAGAAAAACTTTTCTGATACCTCAAAAAAGAACGTATCTGGTAAACAACATTCCTTTCAGCCTGTACCAGGTTTTCCTGTGCAACAAGTCTTCCTGCACCCTGAAACAATGGCTGTAAGATATTCAAACTCAACGCATTTTGAAAAACATCCTGTTTATTACCATTAAGGAACTTTGTAAGATAACTACCAATGTCAAATGTTATCTTTGCACCCTGAGCAAGCCACTTGATAAGTGATAGATTTAGATTACCTGAAATTTGCTCATTTCCATCAGAAGAAGTCCATTTAATAGAACCTGAGGCATCTCTTTGAATACCATAAAGATATCGTTGATAAGTCAAAGATAAAGCAGACAGATACACATCTTCTTTTGCACTTTTATACTCACGGTTATTTTTAGCGGCAAGCACAAGGGCATCTTTCAGGGATAAAAATATGGTTTCTTTTCTCGTATCATCTTCCAGCGTTTGTCTTATCTTGCCCTTTTCAGCCGGCTCGCTCATTACCTAAAAAATAGAAAAAAATTCCGTAGCAGCGCTCCCTTCGAAATACGAGACACAACACCCAGAGAAAAATAAAAGACAGCCCAACAACAAAACAAAATTTTTTTTGCACATATTAATATATGACGAACCACATTCAGATATGGTTTAAGGCTTCGTCTCCTTTATGGTATCGACCACAATACTACATTTTCAAATGTCAGTTTTTCACCTGAATAATACTCAATCGCAGCGTCATTTGTCAGAATATCAAACATGGGGTATCTATCAAATTCAAGGTGATTCAAGACTGCCAGACTTCTTTCTCTGCTATTCATTTTATTGATTCTGGAGAACTTCTATCATTGCTGCAATGTTTTCAACCTTTGCACCAAAAGGTATTGAATGGGAAGGTGCAGCAATATAACCACCATTTTTCCCTATTTCATCAAGCAACCTTCTTACCTGATCTCTTGTTTCCTGAACAGTCCCATATGGAAGCAATTTCTGGGTGCTTATACCACCATAGAAAGACAGTTGACTTCCAAATCTTTTTTTCATTTCAAAAACATCCATCACCTCTGGCTGGAAAGGATTGAATACATCCAGGCCAGCTTCAATTAGAGATGGAAACAATTCATCAACCTTACCACAGGAATGAATAAAAACATATTTCCCCTTTGATTTAGCAAAACCATACATCTGTTTAATCCTGGGCTCAATAAACTCACGCCACAGATGCGGTCCCATTATAAGGCCTGTCTGCTGTCCCCAATCATCGCCAAACATAACTCCATCAACATCAAAATTACAAAATTTTTCAAGAATTTTCAAATTGTACTCCATGATTCTATCAAAAAGTTTGTGAATAAACTTTTTATCCACAACCATTGCCATAAGAAGATTTTCCATTCCAGCCATTGTCCAGGCTCGCTCAAAAAGGCTGAAACCAATGCCCGCAATACAAAAACAACCTTCTGTGTTGTGAGATAATGAATCTTTCATAACTTTTTCATCAAAGACATAATCCGGGTCAGGAAACTGATAAAAGTCAACATTTTCAGGGGATATAACCTGATTACATACTGTACCGATATCCTTGTCTATTGTCTTGTTCCATCTCACGCCGAAATGGTCTTCCCATATATCTGGCTCAATCTCTTTCCACAATCCTTCTCTTTGCCAACTAACAAAATAAAGAAAATTTCCCAATTTCTCTTCAAACTCAGGATCATTGTAATACTTTGCCATTTGCTGTCTCACCTTGTACGTAAATCCTATTTGATATGGAACTTTTGAACACTGGTGATGTTCTAATGACTTAATAACAAGTTCCCTCTTTGTCATGTTGCTCCTTTTGGATCATGTTCCATTATAATTTACGCCTTATTTATAAAATTGTAAAATATCAACATGGAAAAAAACAAGTTGAAAGAGATCCTCCAGAACTATAAGAACGGCAGATACAACCTTGAAAAAGTTCTTGAAGAATTGAGAATCCTTCCTTTCGCAGACCTGTCTCATTCAAAAATAGACCATCACAGGGCATTACGACTTGGTTTTCCTGAAGTCATCTATGGAGAAGGCAAAAGTATTGAGCATCTGAAGGAAATAATTCTGGAATTAAATAAAAGGTATAAAAGATTCATCGCAACAAGAATATCAAATCAGCAGGCTGAATCTGTTATGAAGGAATTTTCTGATTTAATTTACTTCCCGCAGGCAAGGATTCTTACAAAAAAATTGCTTAGAAAACCTGTCAAAAAAGAAGTCGCAGTTATCTGTGCAGGAACTTCTGATTATCCCGTTGCTGAGGAGGCAGCGATAACATTGGAAATAATGGGAATAGGAATTGAAAGAATTTATGATGCCGGAATAAGTGGGATACACAGGATTGTTTCACAACTGAAAAAAATTAACAGATGTAAAATTCTTATCGTTGTGGCTGGAATGGAAGGAGCCCTTCCCGGGGTTGTTGCAGGTCTTACAGGAAAACCTGTTATAGGTGTACCCACATCCATTGGATATGGAACAAACCTAAAAGGTTTTGCACCACTGCTTACAATGCTGAATAGCTGCAGTCCAATTGTGGTTGTAAATATTGATAATGGTTTTGGTGCAGCATTTTTTGCGTATCTTGTGCTGAAAAAATGAAAATCTGGTAAAATATCTGAATACGAAAGGAAATGAAAATGAGCAAGAAAAGTTTTCTTATTATCTTTTTTATGGTTGTTGCTTTTCTTTCCGGGTGTGCCGTACTACCCTCTTATAGAGCTGAAATGGAAGGAAGAAAAATGATATCGGATTATCCGCTCAATAAGGCAGCTGTTGCAAGGGCAATAAGTGAACATCGGGTTATTCATGGTATGACAATGGAAGAAGTGATAGAAAGCTGGGGTAATCCTGAAATTGAGCATGAACTTGTAATAAACGGTAAGGTTTATTATTCATGGGCATATAAAAAGAACCATAGAACAAGAATCCTTTATTTCCGCCACGGTATCCTTGTTGATATAAAATAAGCCATGGTATTTTCTGATAGATGGATAATAAGAAACGCAAAGAAAGGATTAATTGAACCCTTTTTTGTTTCCAATGTAAAAAAAGGTGTTATGAGCTATGGAGTTTCTTCCTATGGTTATGACTTCGTACTTGCTGAGGAATTCAAAATTTTTATAGGGAAAAACCAGCTAGATCCAAAAAATCCAGACCCTCTGTCTTTCAAAGATTTTACAGGCAGGGTATGTGAAATTCCACCACACAGTTTTGTTCTTGGAAGAAGTGTTGAATATTTCAGAATTCCAAGAAATTGTATCGGAATATGTTTTGGAAAATCAAGCTATGCCCGTTCAGGAATAGTCGTTTATGTTACTCCACTTGAACCAGAATGGGAAGGTCATATTACAGTGATGATTGCAAACCTTGCACCTGTTGGAAACAGGATTTATGCAGGTGAAGGAATATGTCAGGTAATTTTTCTAAAAGCAGCCAGTGTATGTGAAAAATCATATGCAGACAAAAAAGGAAAATATCAAAAAGCACGTGGCATTATGTTCAGCAAATGAAACAACAGTGTTTGAAGCAGGCATTGACATTCTTGAAAGGTCAAGAATAGAAAAAGCCATCAATAGATATGGCGGAAAATTTCTGAATAAAATTTTTACAACCCGTGAAATTGAAAATCTCCCAACAAATAAACTGGTTTATTATTCCATAGGATTTTCATTAAAGGAAGCCTTCTGGAAAACCCTTCCAACAAAAATTCAAAAAAAGACATTCTTCAATGATATTGAAATCATATGGAACAAAAAAAAACCAGAGATATTTCTTAATGGAAAAAAAATAGAAAATCTTGAAGTTTCATTTTTTTTTAACAAAAGGATTGTAATGTGCTGTGTTATAAGGCACAAAAAGGAGGGGCTTTGAAAAAATACCACATTATCACCGGTGGAATGGGTTTTATTGGAAGTGCGCTTTTATGGAAAATGAATGAGATAGGCATTGAGAATATCATTGTTGTTGATACTCCTGACAAACCGGATTCATGGAAAAATATTGCCAATTTGAAGTTTTGCGACATTGTCAGTACGTATGAATTTCTAAGAATACTTGAAAAAAATACACTGAAAAAATCAGTTTCAGGTATACTACATATGGGAGCATGTTCTGATACAACAGAAAAAAATGCTGCCTTCTTGCTTGAAAATAATTACGAGTATACAAAGAAAATCGCTCTATGGGCTATTAGAAATAATTCAAGATTTGTATATGCTTCTTCTGCAGCAACATATGGCAGTGGGCCTGATTTTTCAGATGATGAAGCAAAGCTTTTCTCTTTGAAACCACTGAATATTTATGGCTACTCAAAGCATCTTTTTGACCTCTTTGCTTACAGAAACGGACTTTTAAAAAAGATTGCAGGTCTGAAATTTTTTAATGTTTTTGGACCAAATGAATATCACAAGGGCGAAATGAGAAGTGTAATTATTAAGAAATTTTTTGAGATCCAACAAACCGGCTGTGCGAAACTTTTTAAATCATATAGAAAAGATTACCCTGATGGCCAGCAGAAGAGAGACTTCATTTACATCAAAGATGCAGTTAATATGGCTCTTTTTGTGTATTTGAAACCTTCTGTCAATGGAATATTTAATATAGGCACAGGAATTGCAAGAAGTTTTAATGATGTTGTCAGATCTATTTTCAAAAAACTTGGGAAAAAGGAAAAAATAGAATATATTGAGATGCCTGATTCTATAAAGAACTCATACCAATATTTTACTCAAGCTGATATTTCAAAAATACGAAAGTCAGGATATAAAGATAGTCTCTTTTCACTTGAATCTGCAATTGATGACTATATCGAAAATTATCTCTTGACAGAAGATCCATATCTGAAGATTCAATCTTGATGCGTTTTTTCATTTATTCTTATTGCAATTTTACCAAGTAGAAAAGAAGCACAGGCAGAATAAGCTGAATGAGTGTATGCTGTCGGTCCGTGAGTTTGTCCCCTGAGAACAAATAATTCTGGTTTGACAGTTTTTGATGAAGCACATAACCTTGCAAAGAACTCAAAACATGTCTTTGCATCAACTCGTGGATCTTCTTGGCCCATCGAAATGAAAAGAAATCTACTGGCAAGAAAAGGAATCAAGTTCATTCCACTTGAAGAAATAACCAGATCATTTTCCTTCACATCTCTGAATTCTCTAAGTTCAGCCAGATCAATTACAGGTGCATGAATTGCTGCTGCGTAAACCCTTCTGTCATATGCCATAATATGTAAAACAGAAAATCCACCGCGTGAGACACCCATCATTACTACTGTTTGGTTCCAGGCAAGTCTTTCTTCTAAACAGATATCAATAATTTTTGAGCCGATGTTCCTTATTTTTTCAGCAACATCTACACCTTTTAACATAGCTTTTGCCCAGCTTTCAATGCCTTCTCCACAATAATCAATAAGGCTACCATGACCTGGCAGGTCAAATGATGCAACATTATGTCCGGCAGAGAGAAAAATATCAGGAACAGTTTTGTAGTCAGGGTTATTAAGTGCTGTATACCAATCTGTGGCTAATGATATCAACAATACAGCTCTGTCGCATCTTTTTTTTGGAATTCTAACTGCAAAGGCAGAATTTATACCATTGGCCCTAAAATCAAAGATTTTCTCAGTAAAATCGGGTGTGTTCACATCCCACCGCCAAAAAGATTTAGGAAGGGTATGATTTGCTTTACCCTTCCTTTTCGATCTTAGTTCTTTGGTTTCATTGGCTTTCCACAGCACACTGGAACCGGCTGATCCTCATCAACTATCTTTGTTGGACATTTCTCAGGCTCAACCGCACACACATATTCCTTCTTCTTTTTCTCTTTTGACCTGCTACAACAGCATCTACACATAATTTCACCCCCTTTTCTTGGTTAAAATGTTTTAAAATACTCTTTCGCTGCATTGCAAAGTGGACATCGTTCAGGTGCATCCCCTTCAAGTGTCCAGCCACACACTGTGCATATTGAGATTTTTCCAATTTCTATATCCATACCTGCTTCAGCTGCCTGTTTCGCTTTTGTGTATAGACCAGCATGTACCTTTTCGGCAGAAAGTGCATAGTTAATACTTTTCTGTGCAGTTTTTTCTTCCTGCAATTTTGCCACAGCATCATACGCTGGATACATTTCTTCCACTTCAAAGGTTTCCCCGGATATCGCTGTTTGAAGATTTTCAGTTGTTGAACCGCATTCACCCAGTGCCTTCAGGTGATTGGTGGCATGTACCTGCTCTGCAAGTGCAATAGCTTCAAAAAGCCTTGCAATATTGGGTTTACCTTCTTCTTTTGCTTTGTTTGCGAAAATTAGATACTTCATATGAGCCTGACTTTCGCCTGCAAAGGCAGCTTTTAGATTTGCCTCAGTCATTTTTTTCATAATGAACACTCCTTGTTAGTTATTTTATTTAAGTTTTAACGCAATCTCTGCTACTCTCTTACCTAAAAATCTGCATAACTGTTTTTCTTCTTCCGACAATTCTTTGAAATTTTCATTTAGTCCAACCACATGGCTTGCCCCATATGGAGTACCACCAGTTGAAGTCTTCATCAGTTCCGGCGTACTTGAAGGAATACCAACAATAATCATACCATGGTGCAACAAAGTCAACATCGTGGCAAGACATGTTGATTCCTGACCACCGTGAAGAGAAACAGAGGAAGTAAATATGCCAGCTGGTTTTCCCTTAAGGGCACCTTCAAGCCACAATGGTCCGGTTTTATCAAGAAAGTTTCTCATCTGGCTGCACATGTTTCCAAACCTTGTTGGAGTTCCTATAAGAAGTCCATCACAATTTCTCAAATCATCAAGTGTTGCTTCAGCAACATCCTTTTGCCATTCAATCGCTCTTTGAATATCCTTGTTCTTGCTTATTACGGACTCTGGGAGCAAATCTGGTACTTTTCTCAGTATTGCCTGTGCATTCTCAACTTGTGAAATACCATTACAAACTTCAAGTGCCATTTTGAACACATTTCCGTACATACTGTAGTAAAGTACCAGTATCTTTGTTTTTTCCATAGAAATGTCTCACTCAACAATTTCTATTGGTTTTTCACCCTGCCACAGACCATGAAGATTGCACATCTCCCATGCTTTCAAAATACCGTGGCTGTGAGAAAGCTTTACCCTGAATGTCACCTTAGGTGCAGAAGAACCACCATTGAAATAAGCCCTTGCTAAAAATGTATCTCCGCTATAAAGTTCTACCCACTCAATAAAATGACCTGGCTCATTGGGATGCGGGAAAAGTTTACCAACCTCAATGGTCACATCAAATTCTTCATCTTTTTTCACTTTATCAGGAGCAGTTATCACAGGAGTGTGTTTTTTCTCAAAGTCGGTCATATTCGATGGATCCTTAGGCCTATTTACACCACACAGAATATCATTTTCACACTTATATACTTTCTTCTCTTCCATATTGCCTCCTTTTTGGTATTAGATGTATTTTTTTCATCTCTTGTTTCATTTTTCTTTAGCAAAAATCAGGTTCCCTTCTGCGAATAATTCAACCTCAACTTCCTTCAGAAGAGCACTCCTTGGAATTTTTGATATGCTATTAACCGCAACAAAAATATAAGGAATACTATTAACAAAGCCACCTATTTTGATATTGGCTCCATTTTTCCCACTAACCATAATTCCAATCTTCCCCTCTTTATCTTTCACAAGACAGCCCACTGCAGGCGTTTTTGAAAAAACTGGTCTTGATGGATTCCAGCAGGTTGTAACCCTGCGCCTCTTAAGATTACCAAACTCATCAGGTAGACACACAGAACGAATTTCAACCTTTTTTCTACCCGCAGAAATATCTTTACTCAGAAATTTCCATACCATTGACTTTTTGATTTTATGATTTATTCTATCATAAATCAGCACCTTTTAGAATTAGGGAAGGAGGTCAAAATGGATGAAAGAATAAAAAAATTTTTATCAAAAATGTCCATTGAAGAAAAGGTCGCCCAGATTTCCTGTATTGAAAGAAATGAATTGCTTGAAAACGAGTATTTTTCAGGTTCAAAAGCGGAAAGAGTATTAAGAAATGGTGCAGGCCATATCAGTCCTGTTTTAAGACCATTTGATCCTGAAACAGGCACACCAATTTCAAATGAAATTCAAAAGATTGCGATGAATAGTGGTCCAAAAATTCCTGTAATTATTCATGATGAATGTCTTCACGGATGTATGGCTAAAGGTTCAACAAGTTTCCCTCAGTCAATCGCTCTTGCAAGCAGCTGGGAACCAGAAATGGTAGAAAAGGTTGCACAGATTATAGGTAAGGAAACAAGGGCAAGGGGAATTCATCAGGCACTTTCACCTACAATAAATATAGCAAGGGACGCAAGACATGGAAGGGTTGAAGAAACCTATGGAGAAGATCCGTATTTGACTTCCCTGATGGCTGTTGCGTTTATAAAAGGATTACAAAGCCAGAAGGTTATAGCCACTCCAAAGCACTTTGCCACTGACTTTGCGAGTGATGGTGGAAGAGACAGCGGACCCACTTTTTTTTCTGAAAGAATCCTGAGAGAAATTTTCTTTCCTGCTTTTAAAGCAAGCATAATGGAGGCAAAGGCACAAAGTTTAATGGCTGCCTACAATTCAATAAATGGAATTCCTTCTTCATCAAACAGATGGCTTTTAACTGAGGTGCTGAGAAAAGAATGGGGTTTTGAAGGTTTTGTTGTTTCAGATTATGGTTCTGTCTGGGGACTTTACGCAAGCCATCGTGTGGCTGGGTCCCTCGCAGAAGCAGGAAAACTTGCACTTGAAGCAGGGCTTGATATTGAAATCCCAAATTCGCCGTGTTTTTCATATCTTGTTCAACTTGTTAAAGAAGGAAAGATTTCTCAATCAGTTATTGACACAGCGGTTGAAAGAATTTTGAAGGGAAAATTGTGGCTTGGACTATTTGACAATCCTTTTTCAGACCCTGAAAAAGCAGCAAAAATCTGTGATTGTGATGAGCATAGAAAATTTGCCCTTGAAGCTGCAATGAAGTGTATTGTACTTCTTAAAAACAATGGAATTTTGCCACTGGCAAAAGATATTGGGTCTATCGCAGTAATTGGTCCAAATGCTGATGCAGTACGGCTTGGTGGGTACAGTGGATTTGGCATAAAGGTAGTGACTGCCCTTGAAGGAATAAACAATAAAATTTCAAAAAGAACAAAACTTTATTTTGCTGAAGGCTGCAGGGTTAATGACACATCAAAGTCAGGTTTTGCAAAGGCAATTTCTGCTGCAAGTAAAGCAGATATTGCAATACTTGTTATGGGAAATTCTTCAGAAACAGAAGGAGAAAACAGAGACAGATGTAATCTTAATCTTCCTGGTGTTCAGGAAAATTTGATAAAAGCAGTTGCTGATACAGGAACTCCTGTAGTTGTGGTTTTGATTAATGGAAGTGCAATTACCATGACAAACTGGATTAACTATGTTGATGCAGTAATTGAAGCATGGTATCCTGGAGAAGAAGGTGGAAATGCAATAGCAAATGTAATCTTTGGAGATTACAATCCTTCTGGCAAACTTCCTATAACATTTCCGCGCTATACAGGACAGCTTCCACTTTATTACAATCATCTTCCATGTTTGAGAAAATATGACTATGTTGAAGTAAGAGGATTTCAACCCATGTTTCCGTTTGGTTATGGCCTCAGTTATACTAATTTTGAATATAAGAATTTGAGGGTTTCACCAGAAACAATCTCAAAAAAAGATAGTGTAAAGGTTTCTGTAGAAATTGAAAACACAGGAAAATATGAAGGAGATGAGGTTGTACAACTTTATCTCAGGGATATGGTTTGCTCTGTGATAAGACCTGTTAAAGAGCTAAAGCAATTTAAGAAAATACATCTTAAGCCAGGAGAAAAAAAGGCGGTTGAATTTTCATTAACCCAGCAGGATCTTTCTTTCCTTGATGAAAATCTCCAACCAAAAATAGAACCAGGCACATTTGAAGTTATGGTGGGACCAGATAGCGCAAACATTTTAAAAACAACATTTGAGGTGAAATAATGTCCATAGAAATATTTAAAAAAATCTTGAATCTTGAGTACACAGAAAGAATTGGAAGGACTGAATACTGTGACCATCCATCTTTGATTAAACATATCACTGGGCTTGATCCTAAAAATCCCGAGCAGGTGCAGAAGGCATATGAAAAATTTTATGAATGGGTCCCTTATGATTTTTTGTGGTCAACAAACGATGGACCTGTACAATGGAGTGAACTTGGTAGGACAACTGACATGGGACACGCTATTTACCAGGAAGATGGATCTGATTATAGAAAACCAAAACCATGCCCTTTTAAATCAGTAGAAGAGGTACTGAATTTTGATGCTGTGAAAGAATACGGAAATTTTGATATTGATGAGAGAGCAGAATATTTTAAAAAATCACTTGAGAATACTCAAAATAAATTTTCTGATACTCTGGTAGCAGCCGGCTATTATAAAACCATTGTTTCAGGCTGTATTGAAGCTTTTGGCTGGGAAATGTTTCTTGAAGCAGTCGGGTCAGATCCAGAAAGATTTGGTGATTATGTCCTTGAAGGATTCTTTAACCTGACATTGGCAAATTTTCAGGCTTGGGCAAAAGCAAAACCAGTTTTCTTTATCTGTCACGATGACATGGTCTGGACAAACGGCGCTATATTTAACCCTACCTGGTACAGAAGATATATCTTCCCGAGATACAAAAAACTCTGGGCTGTTTTTAAACAACAGGGGATAAAAATTCTTTTCTGCTCTGATGGCAACTATACAGAATTTGTAGATGATATCGCACAGGCAGGCGCAGATGGCTTTATTTTTGAACCCCTCACTGATTTGGAAGCGATTGTAAAAAAATATGGAAAAACCCATGTTATTGTTGGAAACGCAGATTGCAGGATACTGACCTATGGAACAAAACAGGATATTGAGAAAGAGGTCCTGAGATGCATCAACACTGCAAAAGATTGCCCTGGGTTTGTGATGGCTGTAGGAAATCATATTCCACCAAATGTACCAATAGACAATGCAATGTTTTATTTTGATATAGTGAAAAAATACGGAAAAAGATAGGAGGAACGATGAAACCTGAAAATAAGCATCTTTTTAATGTTGACTGCAACGGTTTTTTCTATAAATACAACAGACAAAGCTTATGGTATTATCCAGATAACAAGAAATTCAATGCAAAACATATTCATCACTGCATTGATGTGCTGGCTGACAGTGGAGTTGACACAGTGGTAATAAATAGTAATGCCCAAGTAGCATGGTATCCAAGTAAGGTCGTTGAAACAAACCTTGATGGGTACAAAAGGGGCGATAAAACATTTTTCTTTGGCCATCTTCTAGGACAACCAATGACTGAGGAGCAAATTGATAGATATTTGAATGAAATGGTCATTCTAATGGATAGGTATCTTGATCTTGTAGAAGATGGTGTCGATTGGCTGGCTGAGGCAACAAAGGCTTGCAGAAGAAATAAGCTTTCACCCTGGGTATCAATAAGAATGAATGACATGCATGGAGCAAGTGTGAAACCAGAATTTGATTTTATGAACTGTAAACTTTTTAAAGATAAAAAAATGCGGTTGAAAGGAACCACAACAAACCCTGAAGAGCCGCCAAGTATTTCCTGGCAGGGGCTTAATTACGAAAAAAAGGAAGTCCGCGATTATATGAAAGCACTCATTCAGGACTGCATTGAAAATTATGACTTTGAAGGAATTGAACTTGACTGGACAAGATGGCCTCTGTGTTGTGAGGTTCCTGCATCTCAAAAAGCTATTGACATCATTACTGAATGGCATGCTGAAATAAGAAACCTCTGCAAGAAAAAAGAAGAAAAAACCGGGAAACCATTTTTTATGGGGATCAGATATGCAGGCACATTTGAACAATTGAGACAGATTGGCATTGATATACCTGAAATGGCAAGAAAGAAACTTTTAGATTTTGTTTGCCCAACAAATACCTGGCAGACAACCTGGGACATACCGTGCGATAAAATCAAAGAGCAACTTGGCGAGCATATTGCTGTATATGGAGTAATTGAACTCGGTACAAACTGGTTAATGGTATATTTTCCTGGAGCAGAACCGAACACTCATATTGGTGCTTCAGATCCAAGAGGATATCGGCTTTCAGCTTTTAGTCCTGAAATACTTCGTGGAAATGCAGCAGGAAAACTGGTCCTTGGATGCGATGGTATTGAAACATTTAATTTCTTCTGTGCAGATACTCCAAGTCATTTTGGATGGGAAAAAGCTGGTTGTTTTGCAGATTATGCATCATTAAGGAATCTTCACAGTTTGGAATTTCTCAAAGGAAAGCCCAAATTTTATACTTTTTCTTCTGGTGTGGGTTTTTATGTTCACAATTTTTTTGAATCAATCGGCCAGATTCCTTTTCATATTGAACCACAGTGCAGAAAAGAGCTATTACTACCAATGACAAAAGAACCTGCCAACAAAAACATGACATTGACCATCCAGGTTGTCGTGGAAAAACAAGAAGAAATACCACCGATTGGAATTAGTTTCAATGGCTGCTGGCCAAATTTCAAAAGTCAACAGACAGATAAACTTCTGTGCAGGGTTGGTGGTTATACACATCATGTTCCAGAACACACAGCATTCAATTTTCAGTTTGATCCATCTCTTATAAAAAATGGCTTTAATAGTATCGTGGTAATGAATGGAAGCCATAACTGGTATAAAGATCAAGACAGGAAACAAAAAACAATAAGGGTAGTCAGTATTGAAATCTTGTATGACAAAGGAGAATAATCATGTATGTGAAAAACATTAGAAGAATAACCAATGATGACTGTCACAATGCTTTTACTGGCGCATGTTTTTTCAAAGGTTCTCTTTATGTGGCATACCGGCAGGGTGCTGCGCATGCAGACCCAACAGGAAAAATAATAGTACTTCGAAGCGATGATGAAGGAAAACATTTTGAAATCGTCGCGACCTTCAGAAAATCAGCAGACGCACGGGACTCGCATCTATACTCAGATGACAATAAACTTTTCGTTGTCGGTTTTGAAGCAGGAGACCAAACTGCTTCTTTTACTGCATACACTGAAGATGGAAGAAACTGGAGCCAGTGGCAACCAATGCTGGGTACAGACAATTTTATCATGTGGAGACCACGATTTTATAACGGAAAATACTTTTGCGCAGGTTATGGCGAATTTGAATGGAGAAAAACTTCAACAGTTGCGTGGTTTGAAAGTAATGATGGAATTAAATGGGAAAAGATTTATGAAATACATAAAGGTAAGGATATGCCAACAGAATGCTTCCTTGACTTCAAGAGTGATGGTACTGGTGTGATGTTGATGAGATGCGATGATAAAACCAAAAGACCGTATCTTTGCACTTCAAAACCACCATACAGAAAATGGAAAAAGGTTCGTCTTGATATTCCACTTCATGGTCCCTGTTTGTGGCTGGTGAAGGATGAAATATGGATTTCAGGACGGTGGTTTTTGCATCCCGATATTGCTCATGTTGGGGTTTTCAAAGTTGTAAAAAACAAACCCAAATTGCGTCTTGTGCTTCCATCCGGACCAGGAACTGATCTTTCTTACATCGGAGTTGCAAAAGACCCTGAAAATCCAGTAAGATTCTGGTTTTCCTACTATTCAGGTCATACTGCGACAGATGATCCTTATGTTGACCAGTTCAGTCATCCTGATATCTATCTTGTTGAAGCTGTTTTCAGTTCTGGAAAAGAAGATTTTATCCTTGACTGGATGGTTTCTGATCTGCAGGATATCACTCTTGAAGATGCAAGACTACCAGACCAGGATGATAAAGGTTTGAACTGGAAAAAATGGCACGGCTATTCAGAAAAAGACACGAAAAAAGGTGTACCTTTTTCTGCAGTTGGTTTTGTTGATGCAAGCAGGGTTATAAAGAAAAGAAAAGGAGTTATCTTTTTTTCAACAAAGGTTGAACCTGGACCAATTGATAAGGCAAGATTATATCTTGGATATGATGGACCTGTGGTTGTCTGGTTTAATGGGAAAAAGGTTTTCTCTGGACATGGTACAAATCCTGCAATCGCTGACCAGTCGTCAGTTGTGGTAAAACCAGTCCATGGAACAAATACAATAACAATTGCACTTGATACCAACAATGGAAGAGCAGAAGGAATCTTCTGCAGAATAAAACCAGAGTGAAAAAAATTGTATTTTTTCTCCTGATAACATGTAGCTGGCTATATGCTGGTCTTCAACCAGCACTTGTTGACTATGAAGCAAGATTAACAAAAATTGCTTACCAGATTCCGCAAATCATTAAAGCAGCAGAATTTGCTGCAAATCATGTCCTGAAATATCCAGATACTCTTATCAATGTCCCATACGAAAGTCAGAAAACATTCAGCGAAGAACTGATAAACAGGGCAGGAGGACTTTCAATTATTTATCCAATAGATTGGAGAACAAATCAATTGACTGACCATGATATTGTGCTGCTTTCAGTCAGAAGCTGGGAAACAGACAGTGAAACAATCATCAGCCAGATTAAAGAATACAGGCAGAAAAAATGGAAAATAATTATCTTTGGTTCAAAAAAGGGAATGCCAAAAAAACTGGACTGTGATTATTTTGTTGACAATGCCGCGCCCGGTGGTTCTGCCATACACGGAAGGATCAACATCCTTGTAAATATTACACTTGGATGGATGTGGTGCTGTGAATATGTTTCAGCAATGTCAAGGAAAGGGAAAATTCCAGGTATTCTGATCAGTATTTCTCTGCCTGAAGCAGACCCACATAACAAAAAAATTCAGACACCTGAAGGCAGGTTGTGGATAGGTGAATGCCCTGAAAAAATACCTGCAGGAAAGCTTGCAAAAATTTATCTTGAAAGAGTAAGAAAACTTGTGTCAGACCTGAAAAGCGAAAAAATTCAAAATCAACTGGATTATGCGTCGACAATTATTGCAGAAAGGATGGTACAGGGTAAAACAGTCGGTATTTCAGGGGTAGGACATGTGATTATCGATGAAGTAAAAAAAGACCTGAAAGCGCCCTGGACACCTTTTCAGGCAGTTGGAAGGATGGGCGGGCGAAGAAATATCTTTGCAAGGTATCTCAAACCAGGGGATACCCTTGTCTGGATTGCATACATTGGACTTAACTCAAAATACCATGACTATGGCAGCCGCATTAAACAAGCAGGAGTTGAACTGATTACAAGTTTTGCACCTGATTTAGATGACCCCTCAGTGAATGAAACAGGCATTGCCCATATTGAACAGTGCTGGAAAAAAGGAGACGCAGAAGTGCCTCTACCCTGTCATCCATGGAAGATGGCTCCAGTAAGTGGAATAAATTCAGGTCTGATTCTCAGAATGCTTGATGACATTGTATGGGCGAAGATTGAAAAGATGAAATTACAACAAACTTCATCAGAAACAATACCTGTGCCAGAGCAAAGTCATTGATTTTATGTCTGTTCATAAAGAATGTCTCCGATTATCCATACAGGACTGCTTGGAGACTTCAGTTTATTTAATGATAAAATTCTGTAATATTGTTGAAGTATCAATCCTGAAAGTTTGAAAGGTGGTCCTTCAACACCGCCCCTCCACGGTCCTGTTCTCTGTCCCTTTGTCTCAGGAAGTTCAAATGAAAAGTATTGCCAGCCATCAAAAGCATGTCTTGCGTCTTATTCTGATGTTTTCATATTGTGGATGAAACATCAACTATTCAAGAGAGATTTTATTAAATGCGGGCAATCCCTTTGATTTCCTGCACAACCCATTGCCCAGTATCCCTGGTCGTCTGACAGGATAAGAATTACATTTGTCTTTCGTGTCATTTTGGTTTTAGTTTTTTGACAATTTATGTGCGAATACTTTATATTGTAAGTATGGTATCATGGAATAGAAGAAAAAAAAAGGAGCAAACGTGGGAAAAATACTTGAAGACAAAATCAAAGGATGCCTTGTCGGAGCATATATCGGGTCAGAAATTGGGTTTTTGAGACACATAAATCCTGATACATTGAAAATTGAGAGTCCAGAAGAAATCTTGAATAAAAAACTGGATCCTGTTTTCCAGTATCAGGAACAGGAAAAAAGGATAAATTACAGGAAGATGACCCCGTTTATTGACGCAGGAATAAGAGCATATCTGAAATATCGACATAGAATTACACCTGAGGAATTTGCTGAAATCATTAAAAATGATGACGAGCTTTCAGGACCTGTTTTCAATTGGGATGATATTCATTCTGTACAGGAACTGTTAAAAGAAGGAATGAATCCGAGAATTTCAGGTATTGGCATAGTACCAACAGTCAATATCTGCACTTCTATGCCTGCAGTAGGAATTTATCATGCGGGAGATCCAGAATATGCCTATCTTGATGGTGTTGAACTTGCATCAGTGGTTCAGTGCAGAAAAGGTGCTGACTGGGCAGGACTGTGCGCAGCAACAATTGCCTATGCTCTTAACCCTGAAATAACCGCGGATGAAGTTGTTGAAAAAGTTCTTAAAATTGCCCACACAAATGCAAAGGATGTTTTCTATCAGATGAATAGAAAAATCCTCTGGGGCATCTCTTTAAGTAAATCCAGTGAAAAAGAATTTTTAACATGGTGGTTTTACAACGGGGGACACAATCCAGAAAGATTGATTTTTAATCCACTGGAGTTCATTCTACCATTATTACCGGTCTATGGAGAAAAACCGGAACAACTAATGGCTTTAATCAATATACCATATAATGCAGGTTGCCATATCATATCACCGGTTGCAGGAGCAATTGTAGGGGCCTTGTACGGGCAGAAAGTATTTCCTGAACGATGGTTAAAATGGGCGATACCAGCTGCTGAAAAATGGCTTGATATCATTGATGTCCTTGAAAAAAGATTACGAAAAGAAAAAACAATCATCCATATTACAGAAAAACTTGCTCAGCAGTCAGATTCTGGCTCAACCCGATTATTTGACAAAATCTATGGCTGTGTGCTTGCAGGAGCCATAGGAAATGCCATGGGTTCCCCTGTTGAGTGCTGGTTTGACTGGGAAATTGACAAAAAATACCCCGAGGGTATAAAAACAATCCTTGATCCCAAACGTCTTGAATCAGAAGATGATAATCAGATGGCAATGCTTTTGTTTGAAACATATATTGAAAGAAAGGGTATGCCAGTAATGGCAAGGCATTTCGGAAAAACTTGGGAAAAGAAACTCAATCGTGACCATTTTTATGCTCTTTGTATGGGGAATGCGTATAACCTTATAATGTCTGGCTGGGACCCGAGAATTACAGGGCACTGGAGTGTTGTTACTGGTTCAACTGTAATGTGCATGGAACCTGTTGGAATGTATCACATTGGAGACCCTGAATATGCAGGAATTGATGCAAAAGCCATTTCATATATGTACCAGAGAGGACTTGATGTGATAGCTGCTGAAATACTCGTTGCAGCGGTTGCAGAGGCACTTACCCCTGATGCAACAATTGAAAGTGTCTGCCATCAGGCACTGAAAACAGCACCTTCTTCACCCTTGAAAACATTTGATAAAAGAGATGTAAAAAGTTGCAGGGAATATCTTGAAAAATGCCTTAACATTGCTTCTAAATATGAGGATGTTCTTGCTGCAAGGAAGGAACTGCGCGAAAAATGTCTTTTCTATCACCCAATAGACCCTCTGGAACTTCTTGGACTTGCTTTTGCCATGTTTTACATTGCAAAAGGAGACGTAAGACAGGCAGCCATCGGTGGTACAAACATCGGCAGGGATTCTGATACAATCGCAGGAAGGGCTGCGATGCTATCGGGTGCATTAACTGGGGTAAAATCTATTCCCAAAGAGTGGATCGAACTTTTTAAACCAGAGGTTCTTGATAGAATAAAGCAAAATTGCCAGACATTTGTGGATTGTGTCATCTCTGGTAGAATTAAAAGACTGAAAAAAAGAACAAAGCTCTTATAAAAAAGGATATGCAATGACAGACAGAGAAAGGTTTTGTCTTGTAATGGAATTCAAGCAGGTTGATAGGGTGCCAAATTATGAGCTCGGGTTATGGGGACAGACAATCAAAAGGTGGCAGGAAGAAGGACTGCCAGTGGATTCTTTATATTTCAGCTGGTTTGAGGGAGAGCCATATTTCAAAATAGACAGACGCGCTTTTGCACCGATAAATGTCGGAATGATACCCGGTTTTGAGTATCAGGTCATTGAGGAAGACGAAAGAACAATTACGGCAAGGCATGAAAATGGAATTGTAACAAAGGCATTAAAACAAGGTACAGTGCGGGGTACAAGAATGTGTATGGATCAGTATATCTCCTTTCCTGTCACTGATAAAGATAGTTACCAACAGATTAAAAAAAGATATGATCCATCTTCACCTATTAGATACCCCTTATGGTGGAACGAGATGGTCAAGATGTGGAAAACAAGGTCATACCCGCTGTGTCTTTTAAGAAATGCTTCTTTTGGGCTTTATTCACAACTTCGCAGGTGGGTGGGAACAGAAAACATTTCTTATATGTTCTACGATGACCCTGTGCTTGTTGAAGAGATGATAGATTTCAACACGAATTTTTTACTCTCACTTGTTGAAAAGGCACTCAATGAGATTGACTTTGACTATTTCAATTTTTTTGAGGATTTTGCAGGAAAGGGTGGTCCATTAATATCACCCGAGATATTTAAAAAATTCTTCATGCCTTATTACAAAAAAATCATTGAGCGATTCAGAAAAGCAGGAATAAAATATTTCTGGCTTGACAGCGATGGAAACTGCGAGGTGTTAATACCACTGATGATTGAATGCGGAATTAATTGTTTATGGCCCCTTGAGCAGGCGTCAGATATGAACCCTGTAAGATTACGGAAGAAATTCGGGAAAAACATTGCTTTTGCTGGAGGAATAGACAAAAGAGTTCTTGCTATGGGTAAGAAAGATATTGAAAAAGAACTGTACTCAAAAATACCAAATCTTGTTGAATCTGGTGGCTACATTCCAACTATAGACCATACTGTTCCACCCGAAGTCTCACTTGAAAATTTTGCCTATTACATAGAATTAAAAATGAAACTTCTCTCAGGATAAAATTACCTGTTCCTGCCACCAGGTCTGCGCCACGGAGAATCAGATGAGGGACTGGTTCCTGAATCATCAGTCCTTCGCCAGCGCGGTCCAGTATCTGTGGAAGATGGCGGGACTTGGAAAAACGAACCTGGCACAGATGGTTGACCTGTTGAAACGGTATCTGGTCTCTGAAAACTGGTTCTTAAACTCTCCATGATTGTCTGGCTTTCTGCAATCTGCGCCTGATATTCTTGGTTATCCTGAAGGATTTTTTGCAAGAGGGTCTGGCGTTGTTGATTAAGCTCTCTTATTTGCTGATCAATTTCCCTAATCCTGGGGTCCTGTGCTGCCTGTCTTTCAATCGCTGCCAGTCTCATGGTATCCTGTGCCTGAAAATCACCTGAAGCTATTTTTTGTTTCAGCTGTTGATATTCAAAATTGTCTGCAAGTATTTCGTCAAGAAGGGCCTTTCTTTTTTGTTGGAGCTCATTAATTTTATCCATTATTGCCTTGATCTCAGGATTTTGTTGAGAAGTGTCATCCTCTATTTTCCTCATCGTGGTGCGAATTTCCTGCAACCTCCTGATTGATTGTTCCCTTTCTTCCCTTGAAAGTCCCTGTTGCTGGGGTTGCTTTGGTTGAGGTTGGGTCTTTATATTTGTTTCACCAACAACGCCTGATGAAAGATGAATAATCTCAAATTCTTCAAGGTTCAATTGAGCCTGGAAAGAATCTGATTGCTGAGCATTTAAAACACAGCAAGAAAGAAATACCAAAAACAGTAAAATTTTATTCATTTTTTCCCTTTACACTTTAGACATTTTATTTCAAAGGTAGGTTTATTGCAAAAGAAAAAGGGCTGGTGAATCACCAGCCCTTTTTCTTATATCCTATCCAGCCTACTTTTTGGGCGCTTCCTTTGCAGGTGGTGGCGGCATCAATTCTGATAGCTGTTTTTTCAATGCCTGATATTCTTCATTCTTCTCAAGAAGAGTTTCAAGTCTTGCCCTGCGCTGTTTTTCAAGCTCCTGCATCTGTGCTGTAATTTTCTTGCATTCTTCATCCTGGGAAGCAACCTGTCTTTCAATGGCTCTCATTTTCCCTTGAATTTCTGCCGCTTGTTTCTTTTTAGCTGCAATCTCCTCCTGCGAAGGTGGAGGTTGACCCGGTTTTTCCTGCGCATTGAGAGCAACTGCATAACCTAAAACCAAAGTACAAGCCATAATAAACAATATCAAATATTTCATGTTTTCACCTCCTTTTCTGATATTCTTATTTTTTAGATTAGTGTTTTTATTCAAGGTTTAGTATCCTGTGCTCTGATTTTATTCACAAGATTTACAAAAAACCTTATATTTCGTTCAACCTTCTCGCCTGATTTTGTAATTATAACCACAATATCAACCCGCCTGTCTTTGCAAACATCTACAATTTCAGAAACAGCTTTGTATATATTTTCTTCTGTTTCGTTTTCAAAATCAAATTGCGGTGGATGAAGTGTTATCTGAAGATGTGTATGGGGTAAAGCCTCCTTCAATTTTTTCATCGCCCCTCTTACGTATCTTGTCTGCATAAAAACAATTTTTTCCCTGTTAGGATATTTCGCCCATACATCATAAAGGTGAACCGAGAGACCACAGGAATGCAAATTGCAAAAGAGGTCACCATATTTTTGAACAAGCTTCAAGTCAAAACCCATTGCGTATTTTTCATAGAGAGCAGGAGAAAGCATACAGGAAAAATCTCCCCCAAAAGAACTTATCCCATTAAATTGTTTTATGCCATAAAAATTATGCAAAAATTCAGTGTAACTTGTGCTCAGCTTAAAACAAAACTCAAGCATCGCATACCCTAATTCAGGATTTGAAGCAAGTGTAACAAAAAAATCTTCTGTTCCCCAAAGAAAATGGCCGATATCGATGAATGTGAAAAATACCGCAAAACATACCTTTTTTCCGTTGAATTCCCTATGCCAAACAACAAATTCTTCTGAATGAGGATATTTGTTTCTTTTTGCCAGTTTCTCATTATACTCGATCATTTTTCTTATCAGAATCTGATCCTGCCATACGGGAACTTTAAGGCTTCGAACATATTCAATGGAATCAGCCCATCTCAAAGGTGGATTTGTCCTGTCAAACCAGAACATGCTTTCTTCTTCGATCCACCTTGGTTGACCTGCGCCATAAGCCATGGCACAGACATGCCTTGGATCCGGCTGAAGATAGTAATAGATAGGTTTCGGTTGAGGATCACCAAGTCCAATATCTGAAAATCTTTCATAAAGTTTCTTACTAATTTTGATTGAAATTTCAACAATTTCATCAGGGTCTGTTTTCCATGGATTTGGATTTCTTATACCGAATTCTCTTTCATACCATTGCGAAGTAAAAGTAACGACCGGCTTTATTTTGGACTTTTCTTCACCGTTCATTATTCGCAACCCTAATTAAATTTTAGTTCACCATGCGTAGGATTCTGGCGCCTGCCCTGGACCAGGAAAAATCTCGTCAAGCTCCTTCAATATTTCGTTGTCCAGTTTTATTTCAGTTGCGCGTATAACACTTTCAAGTTGTTGCACAGTCCTTGGTCCAATAATTGGAGCCGTAACCACGGGATTATGTAGAAGCCACGCAAGCGCTATAACTGCTGGTTCTTCGCCAATTTTCTTACAGAGTTTCTCAAATCTTTCAATCTGATGCTTTTTTTCCTGATATGTTTTAAGAAGCCCCTGGTCTGAACGTCTCCCATCAGTTTTTTCCTTGATCCCGGCAAGAAGGCCACCGGCAAGGGGACTATAAGGAATAAAACCCAATCCATAATACTGGCAGGCTGGAAGAACTTCAAGTTCCACTGTTCTATTCATAAGGTTGTAGATGCTCTGCTCACTCACGAGTCCTGCCAAATTTCGTTTTTGTGCTTCCTGACATGCAGTTGCAATATCCCATCCAGCAAAATTACTTGAGCCCACATAAACAATTTTTCCCTGATTTATCAAAGAACCAAATGCCTGCCAAATTTCATCCCAGGGACATTGCCTGTCAATGTGATGCATCTGATATATATCAATCCATTCAGTTTGTAGCCGACGCAGACTGTTTTCACAATGTTTTTTTATCTTCATTGCAGAAAGACACCTAGTCTCTGAATTTGGTTCAGGCCTGTTTTCTTTTCTTTTAACAGGATTGTATACCTTTGTAGCAAGGACGACTGCCTGTCTTCTTCCATTTCCCTGCGCGAACCATCTGCCAATAATAAGTTCTGTATCGCCGTGCTGACCAGACCATCCATAAACATCAGCAGTATCAAAAAAATTTATTCCCAATTCAAGTGCTCGATCCATAATCTTGAAACTGTCCTTTTCAGATGTGTACCAGCCAAAATTCATTGTGCCAAGACAGATATTGCTCACAAGTACTCCGTGCTTACCGAGTCGTCTATATTCAATCGCCATATCACTCCTTTTCTTAAAGATACTGCTATTGGGTTTATTTCAACAGTTTTTCAAAATTTGTCAAGAGTGATAAAATTTAAAGTAATTTTCATATCATAATAACCAAGGATCAAAACAAAGTCAATGAAAACAAAATTATGGTCTTCCTGTGAAGTGGCAAAGCCATCAAAAAAACAGGATATCATCGTATATCGCGACGATGAATATTGCTCAAACTGGCCGATGAGCGGTGGTATGTGGCGTTTTGATGATGATGAAATTTTGGTAGGATTCACCAGATTAAAGGTCGACTACAAAAAAGTTGGTTCCACAAATCATCTACACCTTGACACCTGGGGCCAGTTGTGCCTTGTAAGGTCCAAAGATGATGGTGAAACATGGGAAAATGAAGTTGAGGTTGTGGTAAACAAGCGTGATGTGGCAATTGAATTTTTTCAGGAAGGAAAACAAAACATGAACCAGAACCCTGTTGATTTCACATCTCCAGATACAATATTGCTATGTAATTATGTCGGAGAACATCTGTGGGCAAAAACTTATGGTGAGGTCAGGTTCTGGAGCATGATTATGGCTTCCCCTGATCGGGGTAAGTCCTGGCCACTCGGTCCCATAATTAAGAAACCTCGACACCTTTTTAGCGCCTGGGGACTGCCAAATTATGTCATTCGTCCCAATGGAAATGTTTTAATTTTCAATGACTGTGTTCCCTGTGAAAACGAGAAAGATGGTCAGATGTATATTTACTGTGATATTCTTGAAAATAATGGACTCTGCTGGAATTATTTTGGTATATTGCCTTTAGAAAGGCGTGATGCAAGATTAATCATACATGGCTCACCTGTGATGATAGGTGAAACTTCCATTCTCCTTGCTGTACGAGCACAAACGCCGCCAAATATTGTGTATGTCATGCTATATCGCAGCGATGATTATGGAAGAAACTGGTACACTATTGGCCGTGTAACAGATATTGGTGGTACGCCGCATCTTTTGAGGTTGCGCGATGGTAGAATTCTCTTAACTTATGAAAGACGTTTCCCCCCTTGTGGAATCCGGGCGCGCATATCCGAAGATGCTGAAGGCATTATATGGGGGCCAGAAATTGTACTGCGCGACGACGGCGGGAGTGACATCGGATATAGCCGCAGTGTACAGAGAAAGGACGGCTCAATACTTACAGTTTATTATTTTGTAAATGCCGCGGAACGCAAGAATAACCAGGAACCGACACGGTATATTGCTGGCACAATATGGAAACCATAATTTGTTTTAATGAGCAAAGACCAGACACACCAGATAATCATTGATTTTGACGGAGCAAAAAAGAAAGTATTCAAAGAATGCAAGGAAGAATCAATGAACCAGCGGCTTGAGTATCCAGTACAAGACCGGAAAACATGGAATGAGTATAAAAAAAGGTTGGACCCGGATTTTCCATTAAGATTTCCATGCTGGTGAGAAGATGAAAAGAAAAAATACAAAGATGTAACTTATCCTGGGGGAGTTTCTGCTGGAAATTTTTTTGGCTGGATGCGGACTTGGATCGGGATGGAACATTTAAGTTATCTCATCACTGATAACCCTGTGCTTATAGAGGAAATACAGGAGCATCTGGAATATCTTTTTCTTTCAGCTTTGAAAAAGGCTTTGAATGACACAAGAGTGGATTGCCCATTTCTGAAAGGATATGGCTTTATAAAAATGGTTCCCTTGTTTCTCCTAATTTCGTGAAAAAATTCATGGTGCCCCATTATAAAAAGGTTGTGGAACTTCTTCATTCAAAAGGAGTGGATATTATCACACTGGATTTAGACGGAAATATCTGGAAATTAATTCCTCTGCGGATTGAATGTGGAATAAACGGGGTTATGCCGAATGAAGATGTGCCATTCAGTAATTATATATATTAGCTCGAAACCTTGAGAAAACTGGTATCATGATAAAATATTGAAAAAGGAGATATGATGAAAAAAGTACCACTTGCAAATCCAAAACCTGATATTGAAACACAAAAAAAATATTTTCTTAATAGCATTGAAGTTTACTACAAAATGGGCTATGACTTTTATAGAATTACTGGTGCTGTTGGGCTTGCCTTTCCCGGAAAGACAAGACAGGGCAAAGACACCGCCATATTTTCAAGAGGAACAAGAAACTGGGCAGAAGAAAAACAGGGTCCAATTTCAAGCTGGGAGGATTTTGAATGTTATCCCTGGCCTGACCCAAGAAAATTTGACTACTGGTACTATGATTTTATTTCAAAAAATCTTCCTGATGGAATGGGTATACTTGTATGCCCTTCAAGTGGTTTTCTTGAAATACCCCTTGACACGCTTTTTGGATACGAAAATTTATGTTATTTGATGTATGATGAGCCAGATCTTGTTTCTGCTGTTTTCAGAAAGGTTGGAGAAATTTTGTATGCCTATTATGAACACATAACAAGCCTTCCAAAACTTGTTGGTTTTTTCCAAGGAGATGATATGGGATTTAAAACTGGAACCCTTGTTCCACCTGAGTTTTTGAAGACCCACGTCCTACCGTGGCACAAAAAGCTTGCAGAACTTGCTCATAAAAACGGTTTGATATATCTTTTACATGCATGCGGAAACCTTGAAAAGATAATGCCTGATTTGATTAATGATGTAAAAATTGATGGAAAACATTCTTACGAAGATGAAGGAAATCCTGTTTGGGAAACAAAAAAGAAATATGGGGATAAGATTGCAGTTCTTGGTGGAATTGATGTTGATAAACTTGCAAGATACGAAGAAAATCAGCTAAGAAATCATGTAAAGAAAATTCTTGATTTATGTATGCCAGGCGGAAGATACTGCCTGGGTTCAGGAAATACTGTAACAAACTATATACCATTGAGAAACTATTTCGCAATGGTTGAGGAAGGACTGAATTACTGTGGTTGATTTTTCAGGGAAAACAAGATCCCGCTCACAATCAAAAGCCCACCAATAACTGTTGCTGAACTGACACGCTGATTCAGAAACGTTATTGCCAGTAATGCTGTTGTAAGCGGAGCAAGAAACTGAGTGATTCCGGGAATAATTGTTTTCAACCTGTCTATAGAATAAAACCACAATGTAAACCCAATTCCGGCAGGAACGATACCAAGATAGATACTGATAAGGATATTTTTCACATCAAAAACTAAAAGGATATTTGAAAAATAAACAATAATACCCAGCATTATTGAACCAAAAACTGATGCCCACAAGGTACTCAGAATTGCACCATATTTTTCAATAACATTTGTCTTTTTACCCCAGACAGAATAAAAAGCCCAGCAAAAAGATGCACATGCTGCAAGAGTGTTTCCCTTCAGGTTTGAATGAGAAATTTTACTCAAATCTCCTTGGGTAAAAATAAGCCAGCATCCTGCAATTCCAACTAAAAGACCTGCCAATTCCGAAATTCCAATTTTTTCCCGCAACAAAAAAAACCCGAGGATTGCTATTATGAAACCATTGGCGTTCATTAATAAGCTTGTAATTGTTGAATCTGTAAACCTTAATGAATAAAAGATAAAGATATTCATTCCAGCAATGCCTGTAGCTCCAAGCAGAAGAAAATTAAGCACATCTTTTTTTTCAAGAAAAAATTTACCTTTAGCTATAAAATGGTAAAAAAACAAAAATATGCTGGCAGACAGAAATCTAAAAAAAGCAACACCAAGTGGGTGAAAACCAGTTTGAACAGCAATCTGGCCAAAAAAGAAAACAGTTCCCCAGGACGCAGAAGCCAGAACTCCTGCAATTATTGCTTTCTTATTCATCTTGATTAATCAAGCAGGCTAGCAATTTTTATTGGGATACCCTTTTTTGCTGACATCCAAACTGCCTCTCCTATTGCAACAGAATATGCTCCATCGATACTGTTAGCGCATAAACCAAGTTCCTTTGATTCCTGGGTTGGAGAAACAAAAATGTCGTGTTTTATGATATGGTCGGATCCGCCATGACCTCCAACAACAACTGGTACATCGTGAATCTGCCTTGTACCAAAAAGTGGAATATAGGTAATTGTCTGTCTTTCTGGCTTTGGAAACGGACATCTGTCAGAGGGTGTATTTACATACATAGTCTCGATTCTTCCACCAGTGCCATTGATTGCAAGGATATAACCCTCCCAGGGAGTTGATGCGTTAAAGGAATATGTCATGCTGGCTCCATTTTTGTATTTTACAACTGCTGAATAGGTATCTTCAATATCTATATCCTCATCATAGTAATAAAGTTCTTTTGGATACTGAACCTTATATGGCAGATAAAATGTATCCTTGTAAATCTGCATATGTTTTGATTCAGGTAAAGGAACTACTTCTCCAACCCATTTCTGGTAATATGGACATCTCTTTTTAATCTCTTCCAGACTCAATTTTCTTTTTGATTTTTTTTGCGGGTTAAAGGGACTATTTGACCCGAAATAATTAAGTGCACCAAACGCAAAAACTGTTTCAGGAATGTCATTGACAAACCAGTTGATGAGGTCAAAGTGGTGGCAGGATTTGTGCACACTAAGACCACCTGAAAATTTGCGATTTCTGTTCCATCTTAAAAAATAACTTGCTCCATGCCAGGTATCCAAATTATAAACAAATTCAATGTTTGTGATTTTTCCTAAAGCTCCATCAAGTATAAGTTTTTTTATGTATTTATGCGCAGGGGTGTATCTGTAATTAAAAGTTACAATCACCTTACCCTTGCTTTTCTTTTCTGCTTCAAGAACCTGTTTTGCCTGCTTGCTTGTAATGGTCATCGGTTTTTCAACAATTACATCAAGGTTATGCTTTAATCCTGCTATTATATATTCAGCATGGGTATAATCAGCACCAGCAACAATCAAAGCATCGGGTTTTGTTTCTTTTATCATCTTTTCAAACTCATCGGGTCTGTATGCTGGAATGATTGTTTTTTGTCTCTGGTTAAAAATCTTTATTCTTTCTGTATCAATATCAAGAGCTGCCACCACCTTTCCGTATTTACTAAAATCTCCATATTCTGGAAGATCAGGAATGCCAATAAGTGGAACAACATATTGTGCGATTGCTCTTATGCTAAAACCGCAAACAGAGTATCTTTTCATTTTTTCTCCTGGTTGAACTAGAACTTTTATAGTTTATTTTTTTTCCTTGCCCTGTCAACAGTTGTCAAGTTATATAATATAATGGAACCAGGAGCAATTATATGAAAAACCTTTATCACCTTATTGAAAATCTCTTTGATAAAAATAGATGGAAGGAAATCGCCTCAAAGATTTATGCGATTGAGAAAAGGTTTTGTTATTCTGATTTTGAATTTTCGGCTAAACTTTGCAGGGATGAGCTTGAACGCTCTGGAGCAAAAGATGTTGAATTGATTAAACTTAAAGCAGATGGAAAGACAATTTACGGCGATTTTATTATGCCACAAGCATGGGACTATGAATATGCAAAACTTGAAATTGTTGAACCTGAAAAATTTAAGGGTAAAATTCTTGCCGACACATCAATTCATCCTTTTCATATAGCAAACCGCTCATGTGCAATTGATAAAAATGTCTTTGAAGTTATTGACATAAAGAAAATTTCAGAAAACAAAAATCTGGCAGGTTGCTTTGTTTTTTGCGGAAATATCCATCCAAGAGAGTGCAGACATGAGATTGAAAAAACAGGTGCAACAGGGATTATTTCTTCCTTTTCAAAATCCCCTGAAATAAAGGATGGAATTTTCTGGGTAAACGGTTGGGTTAAAAATTCAGGTTGGTATCATACCAAGGAAGATAGAAAAATGGCTTGTTTCTCAATTACACCTGCAGATGGAGAACTACTTCAAAACCTTCTTGACTCATATAGGGTAAAGGTAAAAGCCGTTGTTAAAAGCAAGATTTATGACGGCCATATCCACTCGATCACAGGATTAATTCCAGGAAAAACAAAAAAGGAAATCTGTTTCCTTGCTCATCTTTACGAGCCAATGATTACCGATAATGCAACAGGTGTCGCAGGACTTATAGAACTGTGCAGAGTTTTCAATCAGATGATAAATGAAAAGAAAATTATCCCTGAAATTGGCATAAGATTTCTGTTTTCTATGGAAAGATATGGAATGATGGAATTTTTTGAAAAGAGACATAATGTCATTTATGTGTTCAATGTTGATAGCATCACTGATGACATCGTAAAGACAGGCTCTCTGCACTACACCTTCTATGGAAGTCCGTCAAATCTTCCATTTTTTGGTGATTGGTTATTTGAGTATATACTTTCTCGGTTTTTCAGGTATCCATGGAAAAAGCAAATGTCTTCATATGAAGACGATAGTTTTGTTTCTGATTCTTCAATCGGTATCCCTTCAGGATATTTTCTATCTCATCCTGGCAAACTTCATCACAATTCATACCTTGAAAAAACAGTAAACTGGCAACAGGGCGAGAATGTTTTCTGTGTTCTTGGAACATATGCACTGGTACTTAACGGCTTAAAAAATAATCTCGAGACAATAATTGAAACATCTGCTAAACAGGAACTTTTTTCGTATCTTACCACATTGGTTATGAATGCAACTGATTCAAAAGATGGTTTTAATATCCAGGGTATAAAAGAAAGGGTTGATTATTTTACTGGATATCTTAAGAAAAAGTACTTTTCCGCCCTGGCTTTCAACATCAAATGCAGGAAAAACTTTGCAAAAGATATTGACGCTATCACCAAAAGTTTTCTTAATAACATTTCTTCTAAATTTCCCAAAATACAAGATGACATCCCTTTTTTATCAAATGAAGACAAAAAATCCCAAAATCTTATAATTACGAAAAGAAAGTCAGTTTTCATATTCTCACTTGCTGGAATTCCCCACAGCGAAAGAATCCATCCACCAGAACACTTTCATACCATAATAAACAGGATTGATGGAAAAAAGGATCTTTACCAGATATTCAGAGAAGTCGGTTTTGAAAGAGAAATTTTTGGACTTCCTGCTTTTGGAGAAAATGAAAAGAAAACATTGAGAAAATACATTGAGTACCTGGCAAAATATAGATATGTTGAATTCAAATATAGAACAATTGTTTCAAAAGATGACATAAAAAAGGCACTTATAAAACTCGGGATTAAAAAAGGAGATAGGATTATTGTCCATTCATCTCTTTCATCAATGGGACTTGTTATAGGCGGAGCTGAAGCAGTATGTCAGGCATTGATGGAACTAATCGGAGAAAACGGACTTTTAATGATGCCATCTTTCAACCATGCATTAATTTTCAAAAATAATCCAGACGCATATTTTTCACCCATTGAAACACCAACAATCAATGGGAAAATTCCTGAAACCTTCTGGAGAATGAAAAATGTCTACCGCTCATTAAACCCAACCCATTCATTTGCAGCCTGGGGGAAAAACGCAAAAGAATTCGTTAGGCAACACCATAAAGTCCCAGCAATGGGAAAAGGAAGTCCGCTTGAACTTCTTGAAAGATGTGATGGAAAGATTGTTTTGATAGGCACCATTGACTCAAATACATTCCACCACGTAGTAGAAATGACAAATAATGTACCATGTCTCGGAAATAGAACTGAAGAATATCCAGTAAAACTGCCCTCGGGTCAGATTGTGAAGGTTAGGACCTGGTCATGGCGCAACGGTGTATGTGAAATAACTGATAGGATTGCCTATATGAAGTATATGATAAAGCACAACCTTTTAAAAAGGGGAAGGATTGGAAATGCAGATGTTTTTGTAATTGATATGAAAATATGCAGAAAGATAGTAGAGAAATTTTTGAAAGGAAAAATAAAAGGATACAAAGGTTGTAAGTTATGTAATATAAGACCGGTTGTGAATGAATGGACTGTTGAAAGTGACTGGGATGAGGAAAAACAAAAGGTAAAAGAAAATACACCTGCTTTTGTGGACGATTACGACCCTGTTTGTTTTTAATCACTACTTTCAAATAACTCTTCAACAGTTTTTATTATGTCTGATTGAATTTTTTCCTTTAAACCATCCCAATCCAGAGCACATCTATAAAGTGCAATCTGAGCGATCTTTTTTGTAATTATTGCGTCTCTGTACGATTTTAGATATTCTTTATTTAAAGTCTCTAATATTGTTGCTATTCCAAGAATCTTTACAAGTGCATCAGGAACATAAGATTCAATGATCTTTTCAACAAGGGATGCTCTTTTTAGGATAGCAGGCAATTTGTTATAAAGAAATGTTTGTAATTCAATCAACATCTCGCTTGTTTCAATACTCAACTGATGCAGGGGCTTTCCGGTTTTTTCCCAAAGCGCCAGGAGCATCTGTGTCTCTAAAACAGAATTTTTTTCAATGATTGAAAATACAGATTTTATCAGTGCAACTTTTGTCCTTTGATCTTCCACAAGAATCTTTTCATATTCGTCACCCAGAAGAAATGAGGGAAGTACTTCAGCAATAGAACTACTTGTAACTCCACCTTTGTTTGCTGATGAATCTCTTATTTGCAATATACCCCTACCTGCAATAACATCCCGCGCCGTATCATCAAAAAATACATTTGCACCTTCAACGATAATCTTTAATTCTCTAAACAATTCCAGAAATGAACTAACATTGCCAGCATTAATTGTATCCTTAAATCCACCACATGGAACAAATACATTTATTTCTGCCTTTTCAATAAACCTTCTCATGCTCAAATCTGACAGAAAATTCCTGTGAAAAAATGTACCATCTTCAACTATTGATCCATCCGGAAGTTTG
Organism: Candidatus Omnitrophota bacterium; assembly: GCA_023818375.1. Lineage (GTDB taxonomy): Bacteria > Ratteibacteria > UBA8468 > B48-G9 > DTJG01 > DTJG01. The sequence continues at coordinate 60,693 of JAMWCC010000059.1, forward strand.
AAATGTCGTTTAACCCTTGGAATTCTGAACCCATCTTGCCCAATTTTATTTTCAGGATATGCAAGAGAATTTAATCTTGGTTTAGTATGTCTTGCAAAAGCAATCTTCATTAATTCTTTCTTATCAAGGCCATCAGGGTCAAATAGTACACTTCCACTATCAATAATCAGTTTGATTTTACCCTTAAACGACTGTATCTGGTTTGCTCCGAGATCTCCATCAGGGCCCCCAGTCATCATCAGATTTACCTGTTCTTCCTTTAATCCGGTATATTTCAAAAGTGTTCTGAGACAAGCCATAACAGAAGTTGTTGTCATTCCACTTGTGTAAATATTTTCTCCAATAACATTATAAATTTCATCTGTATTATCTGTTTTCAGGACTTCCTTTCCTTCAATAACAAGTCGGGTGCAATCAGGTTCTCCAAATAGACCAAAAACCTTTTTATCTAAAGTTAATCCATATGTATCATGTGGAATTCCTGTTGATTTACCTGTCGTTATCGTTCTCCAGTATCTATAGTTTCTCTTTTTCGCCAAATTTGCGATTGTATCCATTAGATCGCCTGTTCCCTCATCAGGGCCAAAAAATACAATATCGGTTTTACCATGGTAATCAAGTATCTCATCTGAAGGCAAAATCAAATCAAGAATGCCATTGGCGAAATCAATCGTTGCTTCAAGTGCATCAAAGGCGTAGTCGGGATAAGGTACAATAACACCCTTTGCACCACTTTCAGCAATATCCTTGTGTTTGAGTCGCTGTGCTACAGGACCCAGTGCATAATTAAGCAGTGGCATATTGTCAAGTTCTGTTTCGTAATTGTTTTTTGTTACCCTTATCAGTCTTATACCACCGCGGCTTATTTCTTCTGCTCTCATATAGGTTGAGATAGAATAAAATCCCACCACAAAAAATACACTTTCAACCTTTTTTTGAAAAACCACATGATCCAGAATATTGTTCGTAAATTTGAATGCAAAGGAACGTTTCTTTACCTGGTAGAAGTTCGTTTTTACCAGTTCAGTGACAAGTTTACTCATAAACAAAAATATATCAGCACCTGTTGTATCATCGACCAACGAAATTCTGACGTTTCTTTCATAGGCATTTAATTCAGACAAAATCTTTTCTGTTTCCTTTTTCTCCTTTAGTGGATTGAATTTTGCATCAAAAATAGAAAATATCTGTTTTATAAAGTGAGGGTTTTGCTTTATCGTTGACATTATAATATTTCGTGTGTACTCTGCCCTGTTAGACTCAAAAATTCTCTTTGCAAAACCATCTCGCAACTGCTTTTCATCAAGATTTGCCATAATATGATTGTCAATCACTTCATCTTTATAAATAAATGTGTGAACAAAAACAGCAGCCACATTAGCAAAGATATATTCAAAAAAAGATAGGTACCCTTGTGTATAAAGTTCATCAAGGTCAATCGGCTGAATGGAAAGTAGAAAATGCAGCCTTTCAATAGCAACTTTTAGCTTTTCTTCAGGCACTTTGCCTTCAAGATAAACTGAACAGATTGATTCAATTCTCCCTGTTTTTCCTCTGTATGTTTCCCAGTATGCCCTTGTCAGTGTAATGTTTAGTTCCTCAAACATTTTTCTTATTACAGGGAGGATTGATTTTGAAAAATCCTCTTTGAACATAATCCTTGTTTCACCGGTTTCTTTTGCTTCAGAGATTGAAATAATGGGTATGAAACTTTTTCGTGTTTTCTCCAGAAACTCTTCATATCTTTTCTTTGTGGTTTCCGGTATCGGTGTTCCTGAAACAATGTTATTAAATGCAAAAGGTGATTCTCCTTTTTTTAATTCACTTAATTCTTTGCATTTTTCAGGTCTTATAATGTATGTGTAATAACGGTGCTTTTTGCCAAAATAATACTCAATTCTATTTCCTGACATCACAGGGTTTAGGATTTTCTCCATCCTGTCTCTGTTTTCGTCTGTTGCAATCCTTACCTGAACTCCGCCTTCCACCTTAAGTGGTACCTCTGAAACCTCACTTCTTAAAACATATTGTCCATTTTCAATCCTTATATTGCTGGCGATTGTTTGAAGAATTATTTTTAATGAATCTTTTGAAAGTCCTCTAAAAAAATAAGCAGGTAGCCCAAGGTCAGTAAGGAGTATTCCCACAGCAGCATTAATACAGGTAGCAGTCAGAAGTCCTTCACTTGTTAGTTCAATCACACATTCATATAGCAAACTCGGATCAAGCCCACAACTTTTTGCCCTCTGAACGATGGAGCTTATCTCTGATCTT
>JAMWCC010000064.1 GCA_023818375.1 Candidatus Omnitrophota bacterium
TAAAAGCAAGTAAATATTAAGTCTTTCCTGTGGGTATACACAATTTCCTGGACCTTTTGGTATATCACTTTTTAGAGAAAGGTCCCAGATATCAGTACTTGAAGACCACCCAATTGCTATCTTTGCAGGAGCGAGCTTTGAATTAAGGATTTCGTCTTCTACTTTATTTAAATTGTAGCTAACCCTTTTAATTCCCTTCATTACATCAGGACATCCAATAAATGTACATTCCATGATCCAGCCAAAATAGTAGTAATGAAGCCATCTAAAATCCTGACAGTACATAGGATAGCTGGCAAGTTCCACATACTCACCTGTATATCCACGATTTCCATCCGCAATCAGATATGAACCCATAGGACAGTTATGGTATTTACATAATGACCTTGCAAGGGCTGCTTCATAAGACTGAACCTGCGGTCCAATATAATCAGGGGTTCCACCCCAACCCCATGAAATTTCGCTTGAAAATTCAGTCACTCCCCTTTCTTTGAAAAGCAAAAATGGATCATCTCCACGAGCTAATGTTGGTGTACTACCTGTTGTAGGATAAAAACTCCCTGAATTTGTTCTTGTACCAGAAGGAAAATATTTTTCTATCAATTGTGTGGCTTTCGCATTCAATCGGGCAAAAACGAGTGCCCTAAACCTATGTTGGTGATAAAATGCTACATCAGGGTCCTTTTCAAGATCTTGCAGCGTCAGTCCTTCTGATTTTAAGTAGTCCTCAAACTGTTTTTTCATTCCGTCATAAGTCATTAATGTCTCAAATGGTGGTGGTCCTGATTCTTCAATAAGCTTTATTCTATATGGAATTTTTCTGCCAAGTGCTTCCTCCATATCTTGTGCAATTTTCTTGTATCTTGCTTCAAGGGCAGTAAAATCACCCTGATAACACTCTTTTGTCATGTGCATGTTCTGTACCGACAGTGCGCCAACTGATGTATCAAACCCAGAAAGAACTGGATTTGTTCCAAAAATTTCAGGTTGACTGCTGTATGCTGCGGCGTTTGCACCACAGGCAATGGCAAGTTCAAATTGTTCTTTAAGGTATTGCCGTCCAAGCGCAAAGCATAGTAGAAGTTTTTTTGCCGGAGAGCCTGAAACTTGATACCGCTCAAGAATCTTTTTTTGTTTTTCCAAAATCTCTTCTACTGTCAATGCTTTATTATTACCAAGAAGCCCTTCTTCATATCTTTTCTTTCCAATTGAAACGATAACAGAACGTATTTCTTCGGGTTTTGCTAATTCTATCTTTTTCACAACATTTTCTGGTTTTTCAGTTGCAATCTCTGCGATTAACTTCCCTTCACCTTTTTTTATAAAACTGATTTCAGGTGGCATTACAGTTGATACCATGATTTTGTGCCAGCCAGTAGTTTCACCTGAACTCAGGAGTTCACCCTTTTTCGGTTTTTCTTCTGTTAACTTATCTTTAAGAGCGTAGTAAATATCCCTGGGCCCTTTATAATAGCCGATTAGATAAAGGGACGTCTGAACCTGAACAATCGCAGAACCTTCAATTGCAGTAACCTTAACATAAATCGGTGTCTTAAATCGTGAAATTATTGGTGGCTCGATTTTCCCGCGCCAGTTCCAATCATTACCAGGTTCAATGGACAACTCATCAGTTAAATACACAAGGTCTATTACCCTTTTTGCCGCTGGTTTTTGATTTTTTTCCTTTGAAATGACTATTTTTGCCTTGCCGGCATCAAGATCAACTGTCATTTTCTGATAAACAAAATCAGTGTTATGCCAGTACCAGGCGAATTGCTGAGTATAGCCTTTATTAAATGGGAAGTATTTTTTGTCTTCCTTTCTTCCAAAAACTTCCTTTGCTATAATCCTATCATTCTGGATAACTTCAATACTGAAAACAGAACCAAAACCATAACAACTTTCATACCTGACCCAAAGATTGTATTTGCCTTTTGCTGGAATTTCAATATTCTTCGTTGCCCTGGCAGCACTATCTGACTCATCCGCCATAATTAAATTCAAACTCCACAGATTTGGTTGACCCGAAAAATAGCCACCAGGAACGATCTTCCAGCCCTTTTCCAATTTAAAATGTTCTGCTTCAATTGGAAGTTCAAAAGCCATAAGTACTCCCGTGAATATAAAAATTATTGACGATAATAGGAAAAACCTTTTGAAAGCCATTGGCACTCCTATTCAGAAAAAAAATAAAAAGATCCAAAATCTTTTTCAGTTAGTTTCTTAATTAGTTTATATGCTGTTTTATTATTGTCAAACTCAGGATATCCTGGTTTATTCTGAATAAACGAGTATATCTTTGCCAGAAGTGGCTTACCAGAAGGAAAAAGTTCAATCCATAAAAGGGGAGCAACCTTTGTACTTCCTTTCAAGTTCCAGCCATAATTAACAAAATTTCCCAAACTATAAGCAATAAACCTGTCTTTATAAAGCTCTACTGCCCTCGGGACATGTGGACCGTGCATAAGAATAAGGTCTGCTCCATTATCAATGGCGCCATGAGCAAGAAAAATAACATTACCCCGGTTTTCACCAAGGAAAAATTCTATCTCATTTTTAATGTGCAGTGCATGTTCGCCTTCCCCGCCTGCATGAAATGATACAACAAGAATATCACATTGCTCAGCGAGATTTTTGATTTCTTTAAAGACTTCATCGGGATTTGAAATTGAACGATTCTCATACCCAGAAGAATAACCTACAAACCATATTTTTGTTCCTCTGATAGTAAACTTTGCAATTTCCCCGCTTTTCGAAACAAATTGAATACCATTTTCCATAAGAACCCTTTTTGTCTCATTTTCTCCGTAAACTCCAAAATCCCGAATATGATTGTTGGCAATAGAAACAACATCAAAACCTGCATCAACCAGAACTTCTGCAAATTTTTTAGAAACCTTGAAAACAAAAGTATTTTTACCATCCATCTTTTTTGCTGGTATTCCTGTATCACATAATACAGTCTCAAGATTACAAAATGAAATATCAGATGCCCTCAGAATTTTTTTTGACTGACTGAAAAAATCTTTATTTACTTTATCAGAGTAACTACCTGAAGGGTACTCAAAACCAAAATTTACATCTCCAACGGCAGATATAGTAATGGTGTTAAAAGTTACTTTTTCTTTTTTTTCACAACCACTCAAAAATATAAAAAAAAGCAACAAAGTGAGGTAAAAATAGCTTTTTTCCATATTTTTAGTTTATCATGATGGAAATTTTTATTGAAAAACTTAACAAAATCTGTTAAACTAAAAAATGCAATGGAACGGGTTAAGAAAATTATAGAAAGACTCAAGAAAGAGTATCCTGAAACAAAAACTGCGCTTCAGTTTGAAACACCTTTCCAACTTCTGGTTGCAACCATACTTTCAGCACAAACAACAGATACCCAGGTAAATAAGGTAACACCTGAACTTTTTAAAAAATTTCCGACACCCAATGATTTTGCAGCAGCCAGTATTGTAGAAATTGAAAAACTTATCTCATCTGTCAATTTCTATAGAAATAAAGCAAAAAGCATAAAAAAGGCAAGCGAATTGATTGTAAAAAATTTTGGTGGAATTGTACCTCAGAAAATGGAAGAACTTATTACTTTACCGGGTGTTGCTAGAAAAACCGCCAATGTCATTCTTAATCAAGCTTTTGGAAAAAACGAAGGAATTGTTGTAGATACTCATGTAAAAAGAATTGCTCAACGACTTGGACTGACGAAAAACTCAGACCCTCTGAAAATAGAGAATGATTTGATGAAAGTTGTGCCACGAGAAAGTTGGGGTGAGTTTTCATTCAGGTTGATTCAGCACGGAAGGAAAGTTTGTAAGGCAAAAAAACCACTCTGTAAAGAATGTTGCATATCTGATTTATGCCCTACAGCCAAAAAATTTAATGAATAAGAAAAGATTATTTGTTATACATGAACATTTTGCAAAGAAACACCATTTTGATTTGAGACTAGAGATAAACGGAGTTTTAAAGTCCTGGGCTGTACCTAAAGAGATACCCTTAAAGAAGGGAGAAAAAAGACTTGCAGTTGAAGTAGAGGACCACCCTATTGAATATGCAAGTTTTGAGGGAGAAATACCTGAGGGTAGTTATGGTGCTGGAAAGGTTTTAATATGGGATTCCGGCTATTTCCTACTTTTAAAAAAAGAAGAAAAGGTCATAGAAATAGACCTAAGGGGTAAAAAAGTTAGGGGAATATATGTGCTACTTTTTTTTCGAGAAGAAAAAACAAAAAGAAACTGGCTCATCTTCAAAAAACATGAGAATTAAGCTTATTGAGATTTCATTATTTATACTGTTTTTAATTTCGGGTTGCACGTTAACAGTGGGTACAAGGTATCCTGAAAAACCCGCAAGAAAAGATATCTCAAAACCAGTCGTACAAGAAAACGAGGGAACATGGCACACTGTGAAAAAGGGTGAAAATCTTTACCGTATCTCTCTTTACTATGAAGTACCAAGGGAGGAGATAAAAAAAGCAAATAAAATGGAGTCTGATAATATAGTTGTTGGGCAAAAACTTTTCATTCCTGGAACAAAAAAGAAGTCTCCACTTTTTGCACTCACTCCTGATTTTACTCCAACTCCTGAAATAAAAACAACAGAGCCAGTAGCCGAAACAAAACCTGCAATAAAAATAATAAGGGAAGGCGAGTTTCTATGGCCAGTAGAGGGAAAAATAATCTGCAATTATGGAGAGCTTGGAAACAATGGTATAGACATACTTACAAAACCCTCTGCTCCTGTAAGGGCAGCGAAAGACGGAAAAGTTGTATACGTTGGTACAACAGCAAAATATGGAGAAACAATAATATTGGAGCATGAAAATGAAATGTTTACAGTATATGGCCACGACATGATTATTAAAGTAAAACAAGGACAGATAGTTAAAGCAGGTTCAATAATTGCTGAAATGAAAAACTCATCACAAGCGCGAAGGTACCTCCATTTTGAGATAAGGAACAAAAATAAGCCTATTAATCCCTTAATTTACCTTGAAAAAAGATGAAAACGCGACAGGATTGGGAAAAAATAGAGGAAAAAACACTTGCACCTTACGCAGTAAAAAGTAAGGAGCATCTTGGTCGGAAATATCCTGAAAAAGAGCATCCACTTCGAACTGCGTTCCAGCGGGATAGAGACAGAATTATTCATTCAACAGCTTTCAGAAGGCTTGAATATAAAACCCAGGTCTTCATATATCATGAGGGCGATTATTATAGAAACCGTCTTACCCATACAATAGAAGTACAGCAAATTGCACGTTCTATAGCAAGAAATCTTGGTGTTAATGAAGATCTGGTTGAAGCCATTTCTCTTGCCCACGATATTGGACATACCCCTTTTGGACACAAAGGAGAGCAAGCCCTTAATGAAATAATGAGTGGTTTTGGAAAAAAATTTGAACACAATAGCCATGGATTAAGAGTTGTGGACATACTCGAAGTTAGATACCCACAATTTGAGGGGTTAAATCTCACCTATGAAGTAAGAGAAGGCATAGTGAAGCATAAAACCAGTTATGACAGCCCGGAAGTCAAAGAATTCACTGAACATATCTCTCCAAGTATTGAAGCACAAATTGTCAATGTTGCAGATGAGATTGCTTACACAAGCCATGACCTTGATGATGGGTTAAAAAGTGGTATCCTTGAAGAAAAATACCTTTCAGGTTTGAAAATCTGGAATACTGTTGTTGAAAAGGCAAAAAGATGCAGTGATGTTCAGATTTTTAGAACAACTGTTGTCAGAACATTGATAAACCTTCTTGTAGAAGACCTTATTGAAACAAGCGAAAAGAAAATACAAGAAAAGAAAATTAGATCTGTGGAGGAAGCGAGAAAAAATGAACCGGTAATACAATTCAGCAGCCAAATAAATAAACAGTATGATGAATTAAAGAAGGTACTTTTTGAAAAAATGTACAACCATTACAGGGTTATAAGAATGGCAGAAAAGGCATCAAGAATCATAAAAGACCTTTTCAATGCATATTACAAAGAACCAAGGCAGATCCCACCACAAGCCTGCAGAAGAATGGGAAGGGAACCAATAGAGCAGATAATAAGTGATTACATTGCAGGTATGACAGATAGATTTGCGCAGGAAGAACACAGAAAACTTTTTGATCCGCACAGTACAGTATGATAGACAGAAAAACTGCACTGGTCATATTGAACATGATTCCAGGACTTGGTCCAGTAAGTATAAGGAAATTACTTAATGTATGTTCTGACCCGGTTCGAATTTTATTAGATACACCAAAGGAAATTAAAAGTATGCTTAATGATGCGACATTCGAAAGCATCAGAAACTGGAACAAAATAAAATGGAAGGAAGAAATTGAAAAGGCACAATCTTTTGGCTTGAAAATAGTAAGTTTTGAAGAACCAGGATACCCTGATTACCTTAGAGATATTCCAGATCCGCCGATTGTTCTTTATATCAAAGGAAATATTCCTTATGACAAAGTTTTCATAGCTGTTGTTGGTACAAGAAACCCATCTTTCTATGGTGCATCAATGGCAGAAAAATTTGCGTCAGAACTGAGTCAGTATGGATTTTGTATTGTTAGTGGTTTGGCTAGGGGAATTGATTCAATATCCCACAAGGCTGCATTAAAATTGAAAAATCCCACATTGGCAGTACTTGGTTCAGGTCTTGGCAATATATATCCACCAGAAAACAAAAAACTGGCAGAAGAAATAACCCAAAATGGTGCAATTGTATCAGAGTTTCCCATTGATACACCACCTGAAAAATTCAATTTTCCAAGAAGAAACAGGATTATTTCAGGATTAAGCATTGCTGTGGTCGTCATTGAAGCCGGTCTAAGAAGTGGTGCGTTAATTACAGCACATTTGGCAGCAGATCAAAACAAAGATGTATTTGTACTCCCATCAGACATAAACCGTATAACAGGAAAGGGTAATAATTTGCTTATAAAAGAAGGTGCATTTCTTGTAGAAAGCGTTGCTGAAATAATTGAACAATTGGGACTACAACAAGTAAAAGAGAATTCTGTTACACAAAAGATTATTCCTGAAAATCTAACAGAAGATGAAAAACTGGTTTATAATGTAATTATGGGGAAGAAAACTACGTTTAATGAAATTCAAGCAATTACAGGTATCTCAACTGAAAAACTTATAAGGATATTGACAGCACTTGAAGTGAAAGGGTTGATAAACTCGTTTCCAGGGCATGTTTATGAAGACAAAAATTTAAATGGTCAAAACCGGGGTGAAAAATGAGAATATTTACAAAAATTATTCAGACAATATTCATTTTGCTAGGAATTGCTACGTTGGGATTGTTAGCTTTGTTCTGGATTAAGCCCGAAATCATTGTCAAGGTTTCACATTTCATTGAAACAAACTTACTCAAAACAGGTATTACCAGCCTGTCCGTGATACTTGTGGGAATTATCTGGTTAGTTTACTGGACTGACTATGTAATTAGAACGAAAAGCATTTCTCTTGATAACCCCCATGGGAAAGTGAGAATCTCCTTGAAGGCAATAGAAGAATTTATTTCAACAAAACTAACTTCACAGATGCCAAATATTAAGTCAATGCAGGTGAAATCAACTATCGGTTCACACGGACTCGAAACACTAATACAGATGAAGATCACCGGTGGTTACAATATTCCTGAGTTTACATCCCAGGTTCAGGAATTGATAAAAAACTATCTGGAAGATGTGGTAGGGGTTGAAAGGGTCTCTCATATTGAAATTTTTGTAACCAGTATAAGTCCCACCAGCGAGCATACAACAGACATAGAGGAAAAACATGAAGAAACAACAACTCATCATTAAGAAATCCATACTGGAACACGAAAACCTTCTGAAAATTTTTTCTGACGAAAAATTTCAGAAACAGCTTATTAAAGCAATTACAGTTGTTGTTAAGGCTGTCAAAAATAAAAAGAAAATTCTGGTATGTGGAAATGGAGGAAGCGCTGCAGATAGTCAGCATTTCACAGGAGAACTTGTAGGAAGGTTTCGAAAAGAAAGAAAACCTATTCCATGCGTTGCACTCACAACAAATACGTCCATTCTCACCAGTATTGGTAATGACTATTCTTTTGAAAAAATTTTCTCAAAACAGGTTGAAGCAATTGGCAATAAAAATGACATTCTTATTCTAATCTCAACATCAGGTAAATCAAAAAATGTTATACAAGCAGCTATCACTGCAAAAAAAATGGGAATAAAAACGATATCATTGACTGGCGAAAGGCCAAATGAATTAGCTGAACTATCAGATATAAACCTTGCTGTACCTTCAAATTCAACTCCGAGAATCCAGGAGATACACTCTATTTTAATACACATAATCTGCGAACTCCTGGAAGAAATACTCTTTCCAGATGGAAATAGAAAAACTTAAATCGTTAAA
>JAMWCC010000085.1 GCA_023818375.1 Candidatus Omnitrophota bacterium
AACAACTCTCAACAAGTATATACTGCTTGATGCCAGTAACTCAATGAATTATACCTTGAGCAAGGAAACCTTGACAAAATTTGTATATGCGAAATGCCTTGCAGGTTGCCTGGGTTATCTTATGATGAAACAGAATGATTCAACTGGTCTTGTTGCTTTTGATTCAGATATAAAAATTTTCATTAAACCAGGCTCAAGTCGCAATCACTTTCATTTTCTGATTGAAAATTTAGAAAATCTTGAAGCAGGTAAGGACACAAATATAGGAATAACCCTTAACAAAATAGCCAACATAATCAAAAGAAGGAGTTTGATTATACTCATTTCAGACCTGTTTGATGATCAGGATGCCATCATCAGGGGACTGGCACATTTTAGACACAGACATCATGAAATTATCGTTTTTCACGTGATTGACAGAGCTGAAATAGAATTTCCATTTGAAGGATTCAGAGATTTTGTAGATATGGAAACAAATGAGACAATACCGGTAGATTGTCAGGCAATCCAGAAGGAATACAAAAATGTTTTCAACAGGTTTGTTTCGTTCTATCAAAAGGCATGTTCTGAAAGAGATATTAGCTACGTTAAAGCTATAACCCAAACTCCTTTTGATTATTTTCTTTATACTTTTTTACAGCTGCGTTCGCAGTCAATCTGATAGAATCCTATGGGATTCCTTCAACCACTTTTTCTATGGGGTATCGCAGGAATAAGCATACCTATACTGATACATCTGTTTTCAAGGCGTAAGTCTCCACCTTATTATTTCAGTACACTGAGATTTATCAAGCTCACTCATAAAAAAACTATAAAGCGCCAGAAAATTGAAGAAATTCTTGTTCTTGCATTAAGGACATTACTTGTTGCATCTCTTTTTATTGCAGCATCTCAGCCAGTGAGCAAAAAGGTACTTTTCAGAGAAAAAGAAGCCTGGGTTGTGCTTGTTGTTGATGATTCTGTAAGTATGTCTGCTGAATCAACAATCCCGTGGAAAAATCTTCAGCAATCATCAGAGAAAATACTTGCATCATTAAAAAAGCAGGCACAGGTTGCTGTTATTTTTACTAGTGGCAAAATAATTCCTTTTTCCGCGATGCACCAAAACATAGCAAGACAAATATTAGAAAGTCAACCAGGTTTTCATGGAAATACCCTTCAAAATGCAATTGAACAGGCGTTTTCAATCCTTGAGAAAAAAAATGGATACCGAAAAATCTTTATCATTACGGATATGCAGAAGAGTGCCTGGAAAAACTTTTCATCATCGCGACTGAAGAAAATAGATCTTGACATTGCAATAGTTGATGTTGGGGTTAGTGAAATTTCAAAAAATATTACGGTTAAGGATCTTTATCCCGTACCAGGAAAAGGCACATACAACTGCGAAATTATTAACTGGACTGATGCTGATATTACAGCCGAAATCAGAATAACAGGTGATTCATTTGAAAACACAAAGTCTTTTACAATATCCCGAAGAAAAAAAGGAGAATTTGAAATTAAACAAGACAAGGAAAGTCAGTTTTTGAAGGTGGAAGTTTTGTATTCTGATGCTCTTAAACCAGACAATACCTTTTATTTCCAAAAGGAAAAAACTGGAGAAAAAAAGGTTTTGCTCATTGGTTCTGATGAACTTTCTGTTTTTTATACAAAATCATCAATTGAATCAGGTGGCGTTAGTTTCGTTGATATAAGAGAGGCAGCGCAACTGGATCACATTTCTTTCGGGAAATACAGGGCAATCTTGATGGTTAACCCTAAGAAAATTGGAAGAGAAAATTATAAAAAGATTATTGAATATATTGCGGATGGGGGGACCCTTATATATTTTGCTGGTGATAGAATCACTTCTGAGGATTTTAACACAGATTGGATAATTGAAGCTCAAAATGAGTTTTTGATGCCTGCAAAAATTGTGCAGAAAAGTCAATTTTTAGTCCCATCCGAAGTTGGTTGGGTTGCTTATGCACATCCGCTTTTTGCTCAATTTGGAGAAAAAACCATTGATTATCTGAAAACTACTCGTTTTAATTCATGCTTTTCGGTTAATGAAATAACCGGCGACATACTGATGCGTCTTGATAATGGTTATCCCCTTCTACTTGAAAAAAGATATGGCAGTGGAAGGATTTTCTTATTTACATTTAATCTGCAACAACAATGGACAAACTTCCAGAACAAACCATTTTTCCCTGTTATGATGAACCTTTTGGTTGAAGAGCTTTCAGGTTATGTTCCTTCAATATCTGTCGGTGACACAGTTGTTGTTAAAGGAGCAGAAAATGCTGAGAGTGTAAGGATAATAAACCCAGCAGGAGAAATGACAATAATTAAAAATACTGATAAAAAGTTGGTTTCATACAAACCGGATATTCCTGGAATCTGGACTGCGATATTCGTGGATAAAGAAGGTGAACAAAAACAGACTATTGCCGCCAATATTCCTTACCAAGAGGGAGACCTCTCAAGAATTTCATACCAGGAGATAAGATCTGTGCTAAGAGGAAAGCACATAAATTTCATAAACAAAAACCATATGGAGAAACTTATAATTGCTGAAACCGCAAGTGGTCAATTAATGATGTTTTTCTTTTATCTGGCTTTTATGCTTTTAATTTCTGAACTTATGCTGAGCAATATTTTTGTTTTTTTGAAAAGGAAGGCTACCAATGTTTAGTCTCAGTTTTAATTCTGCTGCGCCGACTGTAATTGTGATTCTTTTTTATATTCTGGTGATAGCTATGGCAGTGGCTTCCTACAAAAAATTTCTAAACGGGACAAAAACAAAACTTCCTATTTTTCTTCACAGCCTTGCAATTTTTCTACTTCTGTGTGCAATTTTCCGGCCAGAAATTTCTTTCACAATGAAAACAAAACTGAGAAAACCGATCCTTGTTTTGATAGATACTTCTTTAAGTATGATGGCAAAAGACAAAAAGGGGATTACTAAGATCGATAGAACCAGAGAATTTCTTGCTAAAAACAAGTTCTTTAAAAATTACACTCCAATTTACTATACCTTTGGTTCTGAGCTAAACTGCATACAGAAGAAGGATATTGAAATAATTAAGGCACAGCAAAATGCAACAAAAATAGGTTTTTCGGTTATAGAAGCATTAAAGAGGCACAATGAAAATTGTTCTGGCATAATAGTTATTTCGGATGGTTATGAAAATCAATTTGTTTCATGGGAAGAGATGAAAAACAAAATAAGTGTTCCAATTTATACAATAGGTGTAGGTGAACAATCATCAAAAGACATTTGCATATCCACTGTTATAACAAATTCACCAATATATGAAGGTGAGACATTAAGGATAAGTCCGATTGTAAGTCAGTACGGTTTTGATGGTGAAAAGGTTTCTGTGTCTGTTAGAAAGAATGGTTCTGTTGTCCAGACGAAAATGTTAGAGCTTACTTCAGGGTTCAATCGCATTGATTTTGAAATTCCTTCACTTTCTCAGGGAGACTATCTCTATCAGGTTTCAGTTCAGCATGGGATAGGTGAGACAAATACCGATAACAACAGCTCTGTTTTCCTTGTAAGGGTTATTTCGCCAGTTATTCGTATTCTTTATGTTGAGGGAAATCTTCGATGGGAGTATAAGTTTTTTAAAAGATTTCTTGAATCTGACAAAAAGCTTGAACCGGTTTTTCTTGTAAGAGTTGGTGAATCAACATTTCAACAGACGGGAGGAAGATCGATTGAGATACCATCAAATATTCTCGGAAGCGATAGATTTCTCAAGAATTTTCACATTATAATTTTTGGTGATATTGATTTTTCCTCTTTTTCTGAATCTGATCTTGAAAATCTTAAGAATTTTGTTGAAAAAAAATGGAGGTGTTCTCTTTATGGGCGGCGAAAATTTCCTTAAGGGACTTAACAGACAACCATTAAGAGATTTACTTCCTGCTGTTCCTACTGGAGAGGGTGAACCTTTTATCTACGGTCCGTTGAAAATTTCTGCTGGAGATGGAGCAAAAAGTATCCCAGTTTTTGAAGATCTTCAACAATTGCCGGTTCTGGACAGAATAAATAAAGTAGGAAACGTAAAACCTGGTGCAGCAATCTTATTTGAGAGTCCTGAATGTGATCATGCTCCTATTGTCATTTCAACAACTGCACCTATCGGGAAATGTGTTTTTGTCGGAACTGATTCAACATGGAAATGGTATTACGGTGTAGATCAAACGGAAAAAGCTGCATATGAAAAATTCTGGGGCAGAATTTTAAGATTCTTATGCACTCCTGAAAATTATCTTGGTACAGGTCAGAAGGTCCCTGAAATTTTGTTGGATAAAAGGATATACGCAAAGAATGAAGCAGTTGACATAAAATTTCTCCTAAAAAATGGCAAAATCCATTACACTGCTTATGTTGTAAATCCTGATGGTTCAAATATTGATTTAAAGATAACAGAGGATCATGCAACTTTTGTACCTGAAAAGGAGGGATTTTATATTGTCTGCGCACAGGGTGAAGAAAAAATGATAAACAAGAAAGAATTTATAGTCACAGCAATGGGAAGTGAAGTTCAGGATCCTGGAAGAAATACAATATACCTAAAAAAACTTGCAGAAATTTCTGGTGGATCGTATTTTGATATAGAAAACACAGATAGACTGGAAAAGATCCTCAGTATTCGTAGGACGGTTGTTAAAAAAAACTTGGCAGTTTCACAGGATAATGAAAAATATTTTTTATCTGCAATTTTTGTTTTACTTAGCATTTGCTGGTTTTTGAGGAGAAGGGATAATATATTGTAGACACCGGAATAATCATTATGTTTGATGAGATAGGGGTTCGAATGAATAGTGTCAATTCTGATTATATCAAAGGGTACTTAGCAAGGTACAAAAAACTGGAAATATTCAGACAGATAAAGGAAACCATCGCTCTTTTAATCGGGGTATTTTCAATATTTTTTCTGATTATTGTATTGCTTAACATTTTTTTCCCATTTTTTGGGGTGTATACTGGAAAGTGCAGGTACATTGTTTTTTTCCTTTTTTTTGCAGCCATTGTGCGGATTTTCTACATTGCTCATAACTGGTCCAATCTTACTTTGGATCAACTGGCAATAATGATAGAAAAGAAGCTTTCCTTTTTAAATAATTTGCTGATAAATTCAGTCCAGCTGGAAAGGAAAATTGGACGATACCCGACTGTTTTTATTGAACTTGTTAAAGAAAAGGCAGTAGCTTGCCTTTCAGGTTCTACGATTACAGACATCTTGGACAAAAAATTGTTGAAAAAACTTTCAGTTTTCGCAATTATTGGGATATTTTTTCTTTTAGGATGTTTTATTTTTGCTCCGCAGTGCGCAAAAAATGTATTCCACAGAATTTTTATCTCAGAAAGTCATGATATTATTGTTGAGCCCGGAAATTGTTATGTGGAAAGAGGCTATCCCATTGTTATCAAAGCAAAAGTGCCGAATGAAAGAATACCTACCATAGAGATAAAGAACAGTGCACGCAGAATTGAGACGATGGTGAGGCACGGAGGAGTATTTATTTATACCATACCTGAAGTAACTGACTCGTTTTCATACAGAATTTTAAGTGATGGCAGAAAAACCATCTGGTATAGGGTAAATGTTGTGGATAGAACCCTGATTAAAAAAATGAAAATAACCTACAGGTATCCATCCTACACGGGATTAAAACCCATAACAGTTGAAAAAGATTTTTCAGAAATTTCTGCACTCCTTGGTACAAAGGTTATTGTTGAGTTTTATTTTAACAATGTTGTTGGTGATACAGCCATGATTTTCAGTGATGGAAATGTGATTTATAACAGAACCAGATCTAAAATAAAATCTTTTGAATTCACACTTAACGGAGCAGGATTTTACCAGATTCAGTACTATGATCCATCCACAAAAAGAATCCTTTTAACCCAGAGGGAAAGAATTGTTCCTGTTTTTGACCAGATACCATTTTGTGAATTTATTTCTCCGGGCAGGGACATTATTGCAGGTCCCGGCACAGTAATTCCAGTGAGACTGAAAATTTCTGATGATTTTGGTATAAACCTGATTAAATTCAAGATTCATTGTGGAGACGGTGATATTTCAAGTGATGATAAAATCTTTTTTCAGACAAATGGAAATGGTAAGAAAGAAATGACAATTGATGCCTTTTTAAACACCCCAGCACATTATTCAAAAATTGCCTATTATGCTGAATGCACTGATTTTTCTCCTGCTAATAACACCGGAAGGTCTTCTGTCTACTTCATTTATCCACCTTATAATGCCCCAGAAGGATTTTTAAAAAAGAAAAGTACTGAAGAGGAAAAAAAGCTGCAATCTCAGGTAGAACAGGCAAAGAAACTTCTTGAAAAATTTATTGAAGAACAAAAAAAAGTAATTGAAGCAGCAAAGAAACTTGGAAAAACAAAAAACATAGCGGATCCTTCAGAACTCCAGAAAATTGCTGAGATGGAAAAAAAGTGGGCAGATATGTTTCAAAAGATTGTAAACGACCTGAATAAGCTTGCGCAGCAAACACAGGGAAAATTCACTCTTTCTGATGAATTTGTTGAAATGATTTCTCATCTTCAGGCAGCATCAGACGCAATCACAAAAGGAAAACCAATAACAATTCCTATACAGGAATCTCAGATGGGTCTGGAACTTGCAGAAGAACTTGTTTCAAACATAGAAAGGTGGCTTGCTGAGGCACCTGATTCAATCAAATGGTATCATCAGGAACCATCGAAAGCAACCCTTGCTCCAGAGGCAGAGCTTCCAGCAGAACTTGAGGATATCATAGGCGAATTGATTGAGCAACTTCAAGATATGACAGAAGAAATAGAAGACATTACCAGTTCCTGGATGGACAGTTTAGATAAAGGAGCTGGATGGATGGCTATGGATGGTTCCATAAGCAATATGAGTGCAAAAGGTATTACCGGGAATCTTTTACCTAATCAACAGGAAATTGGTGGAAGAAGTGGAGAAGGAAGAACAGGTCGTTCTTACGGGGAGATGGTGGAAAAAACAGCACAGGGTAAAGGTGGTAGGCAGACACCAGCGCGACTGACCCCTGATAATATTGAACCAGGCCAGGTTCAAGATACAAGTGGTGAAAATCAGCTTGGTCCCACAGGTGGTGGAAAGGCAAGTGGATGGGGTCCAGCAGGGCTTAAAGGACCTGTACAGGATATGTCTTTCAGGTTTGCGGAAATTGCTGAAAAACAAACGAAGTTGATTGAAAAGGCAGAAAAACTTGAAAGAGAACTGAAGATTTTGAATATCTATAATCCTCAGCTTGAACAATCAATTTCTGCAATGAAACAATTTAATATCCAGCTAAAAGAGGGAAGATACAACAATCTTCTCACGACAAACCAGATGGTTATTTCAAATCTTAAACAGGCGCGACAGATCCTGACGCATCAGGCGATTGTAAAGGTCGAAAATTCCGAAAAACTAATAAAAACAAAAAAGGAACTCGGTAGTATCTGGGATGAAAAAATTCCAGCAGGATATGAATCCATTGTTAAAAAATACTATGAAAACATTTCGCGCAGGTAGCTTAATTTTTCTAATTTTCTGTACAGTGTCATGTGGCATGCAACTTGTGCTTGAAAGCCCTAAAAGTATTTTTTACGAAGAAGAAACAGTTTTACTTAATCTTAAAATTTTCAATGATTCCTCACAGACTGAAAGTTATATCATTGAGTTTCTTCAGCCGAGAGAGAAAAACTGGATGTACATAGGAAATCTTCATAAACTCAACATTGAAGGTATTCCAGAAATGGCTAATTTTACCAATCATATGCCGCCTGAACCAAAACCGCACAGTCCACAGACAAACAAAAATTATAAGCCTATTTTTCTTAATCCAGGCGAAACTTACAGCATCCAGATACCTTTTTTTTATGAGTATTATCCTGTCAAACTTCCTTGTACATTCAAGGTTAATCTTTGCTGGCTTGACAAAAATTCAAACCCAGTAGTTTTCACTGTACTTCCAACAAAAGGAACAAAAAAGGGAAATAATCTGATAATTAATGGAGATTTTTCTGAAGGACAGGGAAACATTCCCTATGGATGGAAAATACTTGATGACAGAACATACTGGGACTCATCTCAAAAATTTCTGAAATATTCAGTTGACAGGAAAACAGCAGAGTCAGAAGGTTACTGGGCATATTCTGTATTTCATGAGATTTCTTCACCATCCCAGTATGTTTTAAGCATAAGAACAAGGACATCCGGACCAACAATCATCATCTTTGTTGAGGGCTGGGCAATAGTGGGGGATAGAAGACGAAGG
>JAMWCC010000087.1 GCA_023818375.1 Candidatus Omnitrophota bacterium
TAAATTTTTTATGTGCCTGCGTGGAATTACAAGAATATGGATCGGTGCCTGAGGGTTTATATCAAAAAATGCGACTACTTCTTTATCTTCATATAATTTTTTTGCAGGTGCTTGCCCTTCAATAATTGCACAGAAGACACAGCCTGGACTCATACCTTTGCTTCCTCTTCAACTTTTTGATAAACCTGAATAACGTCCCCTTCTTTAAAATCATTAAAGCCTTCAATTCCTATTCCGCATTCAGTATTGGTTGCGACTTCTTTAACAGAGTTTTTAAATCTGGTCAGGCTTGAAAGAAATCCTTCATAAATAAAATTACCGTCTCGCAAAATTTTAACCCGAGAGTCTCTAACAACTTTTCCTTCAACAACAATACACCCAGCAACCGTTTGATTTTTACCGATTTTAAAAACCTGTTTCACGAGTGCCTGTCCAATCATTACTTCAACTTCTTTGGGTTTTGTCATTCCTTCAATAGTATTTTTTACATCCTCTATCAGGTCATAAACAAGTCTGTAAAGTTTAATCTCTATCTTGTGTTGCTTTGCAAGTTTTTCAGCCTTTGAATCGACTCCAACATTATAACCAAAAATAATTGCTTGAGAACAGGCTGCAAGCAGAATATCTGACTCACTTATGGAGCCAAGCCCATAATGAAGACAGTTTATGGTAGGTCCATTTTTCTGCAAAGAAGCCTGACTAATCTTTTCTATTGAAGCTTTTATTACCTCCTGGGAACCAAGAGAATCAGATTTAAGAATCATCTTAAACTCTTTTAAAGTTCCCTGCATAATCTGCCTCTGTAAATCTTCAAGTGTTAAAACCTTTTGTCCGCTTCCTATAGACTGCTTTCTTCTTTCGTTCTCTTGATCTGCAATTCTTTTCGCATCTGCTTCTGAACTAACCACATTGAATCTGTCCCCAGGCACTGGTGTTGTATTGGCTCCGAGAAGCTCAACAGGAGTAGAAGGACCAGCTTTTTCTACTCTATTTCCATTTTCATCAAACATTGCCCTTACTTTACCCCAACAGCTACCACAAACAAAAAAGTCACCTATACCAACAGTACCGTTCTGAACCAATAAATCCACAACAGGTCCTTTTTGCTTGTGCAAGTAAGACTCAAGCACTACTCCTTCACCGGGTCTGTCTGGATTTGCCTTTAACTCCATCATTTCACCCATCAAAAGTATTATCTCCAATAGTTCATTGATATTTGCACCTGTGAGTCCCGAAACATTAACAAAAACAGTATCTCCCCCCCATTCTTCAGGAACAAGACCGTATTCACTCAGTTTTTTCTTTACTACATCTGGATTTGCATTTGGTTTATCAATCTTGTTAATTGCAACAATAATTGGAACACCTGCTGCCTTGCAGTGATTTATAGCCTCAACCGTTTGTAGTTTAACACCTTCATCAGCCGCAACCACAAGAACTGCAATATCCGTAACCTTTGCACCACGCGCTCTCATTGCTGTAAAAACTTCATGACCAGGGGTATCAATAAAAACTATTGAACCTTCCTTCAATTTGACCTTATAAGCACCGATCTTTTGTGTAATCTGGCCAAATTCTCTAGCTGCAACATTTGATTTACGGATATAATCAAGTATTGTTGTCTTTCCATGGTCAACATGTCCCATCACTGTAACCACAGGTGCACGTGGCAAAAGGTCTTGCTCGGTTTCAACAGCTGTACCCAAAATATAGCTCTCTTTTGTTTTTTTGAATTGGAGTGTAGCACCAAAAGCTTCAAAAAGGTTTCTGATGTTTTCAAGACTCAACCTATCATTTATTGAAGCTGATATTCCAAACTCTGAAAGCTTGGCAATTATTTCACTGGCAGGTAAACCCAACTTTGAAGCAATTTCTCCAACTGTTTCAGTACCAGTTACAGTAATTGGCTTTCCTGCCAACTTACTTTTTTTTATATACTCTTTAATTGCTGATATTTCTTGTTCTTTGAGCCCGCTTACATAAGTTTTCCCCTTAATCCCTGCATTCTCACAGATCTCAACCAGTTGCTTGGGAGAAATCTTCAACTGTTTCGCAAATTGATATACCCTCATTCAATCTCCGGTTTGTCGTTCTTCCCAGAACATGTATCCTGTATATATCTTTTAGCGGAATCAATAAGATCTCTTGCCTCGTCTTCAGAAATCTGCAATTTTTCTGTAAGTTGCTGTATTTTGGCTTCACTGACAGATTTTATTGTCTGGTAGCCTGCTTTACTCAATTTTTGTGCCATTTCTTCGGTGATACCCAGCAATAGAGTAGCCGGACCTTCACCTTCAACCCTGTTTACTATGATATTCCATCCTGTTAGTTTGCAGGCAAGCCTCACATTTTGACCTTTCTTTCCTATAGCAACAAACAATTGGTCCTTATTCACCCATACAGTTGCTTCGTTTTTTTCTCTATCAAAAACTACCCTTTCACACACAGCTGGAAGTAGAGCATTTGCTGTAAATTTTTCAGGGTCAGGGTCCCATCTCACAACTTCAATCTTTTCCCCGCCCAATTCTTTTGTTATATTTCTTATCCTGCCGGCTTTATCTCCTATGCAGGTACCAACAGGATCTATTCTCGGATTGTTAGAATAAACAGCAACCTTGGTAAGATCCCCAGGAAATCTTGCAATTGCTTTTATTTCAACCAAACCATCTCTTATCTCTGGTATTTCATCTATCAGCATTCTCTTAACAAAATCTGTTGCTGTCCTTGAGAGTATAATCGGATAGACCCCTTTATTTGGTTTCCTAACCTCAAGCAAAAGCCCTTTTATAGGATCCCCAATATGAAATCTATCGTGTGGTAAAAGATGCTTTTGTGGAAGAAGTGCCTCTGCTCTTCCAACAGTTACAACAATGTTTCCGGACTCAAATCTTTCAACCCGACCTGAAACGATCGTATTTTCAATCTTTTTGAATTCGCTGTATATGGCTGCCTTTTCAGCCTCACGAATCTTCTGAATAAGTATTTGCTTGGCAGTTTGAGCAGCAATCCTTTCCCAGGGAAAAGATGGAGGTTCAACGATATTTCCCTTATCATCAATAAACCGGATATCTCCGGTTTCAGGGTCTATTTTAACCTCTATGTTATCATTGAGCATTGCCTTTTTCCTGTAAACAGCAGAAAGACCCTGTTCCAGGGAAGCAATAAGGAACTCCTTGGAAACCCCCTTGTTCTTTTCCCAATAGTCCAGAAGCGCCACCAATTCTTTTTTCATATTCCACCCTCAAAAAAACCATCATTTCCTGATGAAAAGGATTAAACCAAAGGTTGTTTATCTATGCTGGGCTAATTAAATTATAAAGGACAAACGCGAATAATGTCAAATCTACTTATGATTAAGATTGTGGCTTTGTCATATCACTACATACAAATCCTGAAAGGGAATAAAACGAGCTTTTTGTGATTCTTACGTTTACCATATCACCAAACCTTACTTTGCCATGCACTGTAACTATCCAGTCAATATCAGGTGCGTCCATCTGCGTTCTACCATAAAAACGACCATTTTTTTCTTTATCAATAATAATTTCCAAAATTTTATTTTTGAAAGAAAGTGCTAATTCTTTACTGATTTTTTTTTGTATGTTAATCAACCTAAGGTATCTACGCTTTTTAATATAAATGGGAACAGAATTATCCATCAGGAAAGACCTTGTACCTTCTTCAGGGTAGTAAATAAAGGCACCCAGTCTTTCAAACTTTATCGACTTAACAAATTCTATCAACTCATCAAAAATCTGGTCTGTTTCACCTGGAAAACCAACAATAAACGTTGTTCGAAGTGTTATTCCAGGTACAAATTTCCTAATCCTATTAATCAATTTCCCATAATCAAAAACAGGTCTATTCATTCTTTTTAAAATTACCGGGTTTACATGCTGCAAAGGTATATCAAGATATTTACATATCTGCTTATAACTACCAATCAATTCAAGCAACTCATTTGTTATTCCAGAAGGATGTAAATACATTAACCTTATCCAAGGAAACCCAATCCCGACTATTTCTCTAACCAGCCGAGTCAAGGATTTTTTACCGCTGTCTTTTCCAAAAGCAGTTATATCATGCCCAACAATAATAAGTTCCTTTACACCTGAGAGAAACAAATTTTCTGCTTCCTTCAAAATTTCTTTTTCCGGAAAGCTAACAAGATGTCCTCTTATTTGTGGTATAGTGCAATAAGAACAACAGTTATTACACCCCTCAGTAATTTTAAGATAAGCATAAGGCATTGTTGATATAACCCTTGGCAGAAGGGAATAACCTTTAATATGTCCACAGCTATTAATGCATATTCTTTTACCCGACGCAATCAGAGAGAGAATCTCAGGAAATTGAGTAATATGATATAGTCCTATTATTCCATCGATTTCCCTTTCCTCACACAAATAGGTGTAGTACCTTGACGGCATACAACCTGTAACAATCAATTTGAATTTATTCCTTTTTTTAATCCTTATGAATTGGGAAATTACATTTTTTGACTCGATTACAGCTGGCTGAATAAATGCACAGGTATTTATAATAACGAAATCTGATTCCTCAGGAATCGTTGAAATCATGTAGCCAGAGTCGGCAAGAACACCAATAATTTTTTCAGAATCCACCGTATTTTTTGGACAACCAAGACTAATAATTGAAACTTTTTCCATCAAGGATTTTGATTTGTTTTAAAAAATAACTACTGAGTTTTATCGTCTCTATCTGGTAAACTACCCCTGAGGATAACCCTTGGCTTGCCTTCCCTATATGGGCCAACTATTCCTTCGGCTTCCATTCTTTCTATTAATCTAGCAGCCCTGTTAAAACCTATTTCGAGTCGTCTTTGAAGCATTGATATCGAAGCAATTCTTGTTTCAAGAACAATTCTTACGGCTCTTGAATAAAGTTCGTCATCATCAGAACTACCCGATATTGCGCTGATACCTGTATCTGTGTGGGATTCTACTTGGTGTTCAAGTATTTCCATCTTATATTCAGGAGTGCCCTGCGTTTTCAAGAACTCAACAAGTGTCTCCAGTTCATCATCACTAACATAACCACCCTGTGCCCTTATGGGATGAGACCTACCAGGTGGAATAAATAATAGGTCTCCTCTTCCTAAAAGTTTTTCAGCCCCTTTTGCATCAAGGATTGTTTGAGAATCAAACTTTGATGAAACCTGAAATGCAATCCGACATGGTAGGTTTGCTTTTATTATGCCTGTGATAACATTTACAGATGGTCTTTGCGTTGCCAATATTAGATGAATACCTGCTGCCCTGGAAAGAGCAGTTAATCTGATGATGCTATTTTCAATCTCATTCCTTGCTATCAACATCAGATCTGCCAACTCATCAACAACAACTACAATATAAGGAAGTTTTTCTTCAGCTTCTTGATTGTAGGCTTCAATATTTCTTACTTTTGCTTCGGCAAAAAGATGATAACGACGGTCCATTTCCTTTATCAACCATTTCAAGGAATTAACTGCCTTTTTTATATCCGTAATAACAGGAAGGATAAGATGTGGAATATCATTGTATATCACGAGTTCCACCATCTTTGGGTCAATCATAATAAATTTGACATCATCGGGTGTGGCTTTATACAAAATACTTGTTATTAACGAATTCAAACACACCGTTTTGCCTGAACCAGTTGCACCTGCTATTAGAAGATGTGGCATTATCTTAAGGTCAGAAATAACAGGTTTTCCAAGGATATTTTTTCCAATTGCCACTGTAAGTTTTGATGGTGAGTTTTGAAATTCTTTACTTTCTAGTATTTCTCGCAAGCACACTATAGAAATTTCTCTGTTTGGTACTTCGATACCAATTGTTGACTTTCCAGGTATCGGAGCAACCATTCTTATAGGACTGGCTTTCAAACTCATTGCAATGTTATCCGCTAATTTTGTTATCTTCACAAGCGGAATGCCAGGTGCGGGCTGCACCTCGTAAAGGGTGACCCTTGGACCCTGGGTGAAGTTGACAACCTCTCCCTCAATACCGAAATCACTAAGGGTTTCCTCTATAACCTGCGCATAAACCTTAAGGTCTCTTTCTGTCTCTTTTTCAGGTTGCTTAGCAGCTTTCAGAAAAGAAAGCGAAGGCAATTGGTACTTATTTTCTTTTGCTATACCTTGTTTGTTTGAAATTTTTTTCTCATCTTTTGCAATTTTAATCGTCTCAGCTTTAATTTTCTCATCAGGCTCTGATATAATCGGGGATGGAATTTCGGCTCTTGGTTTTTGTGTGCCCAGTACAGGTTTTTCTTTTTTTGAAAAATTTTTTACCTTGCTTTTGTTCTGGGAGTTAGAAACCTGGGGTTTCAAAACTGAAAAATTGGTTGGCTTTCTAAATCCTGTAAAGATTATTGTAAAATTCTCGAATGGTGAGAAAAAAATCCTGGAAGAAGCCACAAGTAACCCAAGAGAGGTAATTGAAAGAAGAAAAATACCACCTTTATAACCAAAATATGATTCAATACCATGACCAACAAGAAAGCCGACAATTCCCGAAACAGGAAAAACGGTATTTCTTGTTGGTTGTGAGATTCCACTCAGAATGGATACAAGCCCGGCAAGTGTTAAAACGAAAATAATTGAGCTGGTAACTTCTATAGGAGCAAACTTTTCTTTCTTCCATGTTTTTGACCAGGCAAAAAAAAGTATAGTAAAAACAAGAAGATATGAAACCCAACCAAACAGAAAAAACATTGTTGCAGACATATATGCACCAAACTTGCCGCCAAAATTGGATGGTATCTCATTCAAAGGATAAACAACCTGACAAAACCGAAAACATGGATCATAAGGATTGTAAGAAATAAGTGTAAAAATGGTAAATAACGTCAGTCCAAGAAGTATTATTCCAGCAACTCTTGATGTGTTTCTTTCCATCATTCAAATTTTAGCATAAAATAAAAGGATCAGTAAAATACGGATGGAGGAAAAAATGTCTTTTGAAGATAAAGAGAGAAAAAAGCTAAAATTTATCAGCATTTTAAAACATCAAATCAATGAAATTTTACAAAGAGAAATCTCTGATCCAAGGATTGGATTTGTAACAATTACAGATGTAAAAGTTAGTCCGGATAGAAGATATGTGAAAGTTTATGTAAGCACACTTGGGGATTATGAGAAGCAAAAAGAATCATTTGAGGGCTTAAGTCATGCCACAGGATATATCAAACATCTCTTAGCCAAAAAACTTCAAACTAAGTTTACTCCAGAGATCGAATTTGTAAAAGATGAAAATCCTGGAAATAAAATTGAAGAAATCTTAAAGGAGATAAAACAGGATAAGTAAAATGAATCCTTTTGAATTAAAAACAAAACTTACACAAATTTTGTCAACAGCAAAAGTTGATTTTGAAAATTTCACTGTTTTTTCTTCTGCAAAAAAAGAATTCGGAGATTTTTCGACAAATCTGGCATTCAAGGTTAAAAAAACTGCAATAGAAATTACAGTAGAAAAACTGGTTGATTTGATCCAGAATGATACCTGGATTCAGGAAAACTTTGAAAAGGTTGAAGAAAAAAACGGTTTCATAAACTTTTTTCTAAAGGATGCCAGTATTCATGCCGTAATCAATGAAATCCTGTCAAAAAAACAATCATACGGTAGGTCTGGATCTGAGAAAGGAACCGTTCTTATTGAATTTGTCAGCGCAAATCCAACAGGTCCACTGACTATAGCCCATGGCAGGCAGGCAGCTTTTGGTGAATCCCTTTCAAGAATACTTGCTTTCCAGGGATACAAGGTAACTAAGGAATATTATATAAATGACTGTGGTAGACAGATGGAACTACTCGGTAAGTCCTTAAAATGCCACTATCTAAAAAAAAGGGGAATAGATTCAGAAATCCCTGAAGATGGATATTTAGGTCAATATCTAAAAGAGATTGCAGATAAAATACCAGAAGGCCATGAAAATGAAGACGATTTATTTTTTGAAAATTTTGCCAAGGACGAAATTCTTAAAATGATAAAGGATGACCTTGAAAAGTTCGGTGTCAGATTTGATAGATGGTTTTCTGAAAGTGACCTGAGAAAAAAAGGCAAGGTTG
>JAMWCC010000022.1:0-34366 GCA_023818375.1 Candidatus Omnitrophota bacterium
GGAAAATCCTATACCGAAGCAGTGGTCGCTACCTCTACTAAACTCTTGAGAACTATTTATGCCCTGCTTTCTCAGGATAAATCGTTCGTTTAACAGGACCATTTTATATAGTTGACTCTTTTTACAATATTATTCACTTTACGATTAACAAAAACTTCCTTTATCGCAACTGCTTTCTTACCTGTTTGGTCTTTTTCAATCTTCGGGAGAGAATAAACTATACTCCCATCCTTAGTAATGAACACAGTACCACCAAATGTGCTGGCATAAAATCCTACATTGTCATTTATCTGACCTCTATTCTCTATAAATGGAACTCCTACCTTTCGTAACTTCGCCTTCATTTGCCCTTCATCAATATTTGCTAAACTAAAAGACGAATAACAAAATAAAATCAAACCAGGAATTATCCACGTAATTTTCTTGTTCTCCATTTTGCCTCCCCTCCTTTAGTATTCACGGCTAACGATAAAAGTAATCACTCTAAACCTACTGCTTTTCTCAATACCAATATGACATCTGAAATATCAACCACTCCATCAGAATTCATATCTGCCAGTTCTATCAACCAATCAGGATAAGGCAAAGAATAACTTTCACCTCCAATTGTTACATCGAGACCTACTGCCATCCTGAGACATAAAATAACATCTGAGATATCAATAATGTTGTTGCCAGACAAATCTCCTTTTTTCGGCATGCCTATTTCCTGTAGTATTTCTATATTGTCAATCGCCCAGTACATGGCATCATAAGCATTTTGATAATTCCACCTGATCTGTATCTGTGCAGTGCCTGTTTTATTGAGATAATTATTCAGCGGCAGAATTAAAGTACCGCGTACATCCTGATATTGAAATCTTGCAATATTCTGCCAGTTTCCTGAATCAACCTTTATGTCAATGTTTCCGATTTCAGAGCCATAGGCATTGAAAAATTGGTCTATTTTCAAAAATATCCTTTTGGATGTATCAATTGTAATATCTGGCGTAATTAGTTGCTCATTCATCCAGACCCTGCCTGCCCAGTCACTATCAGCAATTACAAAAGGACTGGTTAATTCAGAAATATTTCTGTTCTTGGGGTTTGTTGTTGTCCATGTTTTTCCGTCATCGTTTCCATCAATTATTGTCCAGTCAAAAGGTATTCCAGTGTCGAATGATTCTCGTAACAAAACAGCAAAACCCTTTGAAATATTGGCATTGTGAAATGTATGAAGAAAATTTTTCCATTGGCCTTGAGCAAATTCAAGGTTGTCAGGATTATAGGCAGGATCCACTCCTTTTGATTTGTCAGGAAAATAAATTGATAAACCCGTACCTTTTAGTTCCCCAAAATTTTCAACAATCATTGTATTTAGTATTGATAAAATCTGTACAGTGATATTAACCAGCTCGGTATTGGATGCATTATCAAAAACAATTTCAAAAAAGGTTTTGAGATCCTTATAATCAGGGTCATCAAAACTTGATGTTTGAGATATGGCAATATAAAAATAAAGCCACTGGTTATCAATCTCAATTGCTGTTTGACAGAAGTTGTTTATTGCTTCAAATATCTGATTGCAAAAAGTCAGATCAATGGCTGAAAGGGTTTCAGTTCCATAATGTCCATAATAATCTGCATAATGTTGAACAATCTTTATACAGAATTGTAGCGGAGAATCATCAGGGTTGTTAACAATGTCCTGCGCAATCGGAGTATAGGGAAAACCTGTTGTATATATTGTTTCTTCTGAAGCAACCATATAGGTGGCACAATTTCTAATTTCATAAGCAACCTCAATCATTCCCATCAGACAGGCATCGAAGGCAATAATATCAACATAACAATCTGGATCTGAAAGTGCCTGTCTTATTTCTTTAAGGGTTAGTTCATCAAAGGATGTACTGTCAAAACATACACTTTTTTGATACCTTCTTGCGTGGATTTTCCTTTTCAGTTCCTTCAATGTTTTTTCAAGGGATGATCTTTCTTGCAGAGATAACCTGCTTTGTTTCAGTTGTTGTTCAATATTTTCGGCAACATTGGTCATTGAACGCCAGCCATCTCCATGGTCCCATAAAACGAGAGCATAATAATCAGCAGGATAATTTTGCTTTGCCCATCTCACGAAGGATGAAAGAGACTCAGGATCTCCTGAATTTACTTCTCTTCCGCCAAAGCCATCTCCCCAGTCCTGTATTGCATTGGAAATCGTTGGTTCCATGTTTTTCGTGATCCTAAATCTCTGTGTGTTTGTCCAGTTGTCATACCTTGAATCATAACCTGAGATTCTATCAAACTGAACGATAAAATTTATTTCAGGGGTTGAACCAACAGAAGCAATTTCAAGGAAATCATTTATTGCGTATTTTTCAAGGTTATTGTCACCATCAAGATAAATCATGATTGTCCACTTTGAAAGTCCATGTACGGGCAGAAGAAATGAAAAATATAAAAAGGTCAGGACCCAGATTCTGAGCTGAATCTTTTTCATTGTTTAAGATACAGTATCGGTATAGACTCTCCCCTATCATCCCACAGGGAAAATCCAATTATTTTAACCATGTCAGGAGAAAAGTCTTTGGAGTAGTTCAATACAAGAGTAAAGATTGTTCCATCCTTTATGTTGAAGGATGGAACACAACCACCTTTAATTTCAAAGGTACTCCCCTTATATGATTGTCCACTTAATACCTTTATATCTGGTAAGGTCTCTATGGCAATGAATCTGATAGTTCGATCAAGTTTCAGATTGATTCCAAAACTTGAGATATTTTTCACCAAACCAGTCAACCTCAGCGGAATTTTTATTGATGTCTCATCAATTATTGTTTCTCCAGCACTTGCGTATCCGTACGATATGATGTTAATTTTCTTTTTATCTATGGTTTTTTTGTCTTCAGATTGTGCCAGCAATTCCAGTATATATGACCCAGCAGAAAGATCATCTTTCCTGTGTAATATTAGTGTGGACTGATTTTTTTGTGGGGTCAAGCATGTTTCGGTTAAAGTGGCGTCAAAATTCTGCGCAGCAGCTTGAATATATATAGGTTTATTGAAATTTCCTAAAAATCTTATTTTAATTGGTACAGAAATCTGTTTTTTACTGCTATCTATCCTAATTTCATTTTCGGTTTCTATGAGAATTCCAGGTTCAACAGGCAATTTTTTCCATTTCCATATTATTTTTGAATCGCGATCAATGACAAATGAAAGCGTATTGTTTTTTGTATTGAACGCTGAACCTTTTCCTTCACATCCGATACAAACAACTTTTTCGGTGTCGCTAATTAAAATCTCACTTTCAACCTGGCAGTTGACTTTTTCCCCTTTTGTAAAACTTGTCACTCCAACACCTGGATAAGGATTCCCATAATCTGAAAGCACAAGTAATGTCACAATATCACCTGGTTTCTGCCGAGGTATTTCTTTCCTTGTTTCTTTTGTTTCAGTTTTTTCCATTTCAAGCAGGGTTAAAAGTTCATCAATGTCAAGATTTTCAGGTAGAGTTGATAATGGTGGTTGACTCTCCTGTAATTTTTGGGATGATCGATCGGACTCTGACTTTGCCGTAGGCCTAACAGTAACGGGTACTGGTTTTTCTTTTGGTTTTGTTTCTTCAGGTGGTCGTTGTGGTTGAAGTTTTTCAGGTTTTTGAGGAGATTGATCTGTCCTGATGAAACCAGATGAAGCGGAACAAGGTATTGTTTGACCGTTTGCATCAGAAAGTTTCACTGATGAAAGTATCAGGTTTGAATATCCCGGATTAACAATCTGAAATTTCAATATTGCAAGAATTCCATTTCCTGAAACGCCTGAAAGGGTTGGATTGAAACCAGCAATTCTTATAGTTCCAGGGGTATTGGTGTTTGTCATCACCGTAAAAAGGGAAACAGCGGGTCCTTTTTGCACATCCAGTATTTTCAGAACCTGGTGATTATACTGTATCGTTAGTTGGTAGCCAGTAAAATTCTTTTCTGAAGAAAAAGAAATGTTTACATCGACAAAAGTTTGAGATGGATTGTTTATGGTTATCGAAGGGATTTCCACTATTGCCGCAAAGGAAATTGATATTAGAAGAAAAATCAGAATTAAAAATTTTTTTCTCATTTTTTAAAGTCGGGGCGCCCAGATTTGAACTGGGGACCTCTTGGTCCCAAACCAAGCGCGCTAAGCCAGCTGCGCTACGCCCCGCATATATTATTATACAACAAATTTTTATTTCAAAGAAATTCTTCCTGTTGCTGGATCATAAATATACTGCATCCCAGGTGGTGGTTCTGGAATTTTTTCAATAATTCCTTCATTTACGAGTTGTTGAAGTGATTCAGGATACCTGCCATTTTGTCTTTTATATGTGTTGATTTTATTTCTCAGGTATAACAAATCATTTTTGCCTGCGCTCTTTTTAAATTTTAAAAAAAGTTTTGTTCCTGTTTCTTTGGTTTCTTGTATAATCTCATTTGTCTTTTTGTTGCAACCAGAATGGCAAATAACTAAAAGACAAAAAATACTCAGAACTACAGTCCATTTTTTTATCACTATAATCACCTCCCCATTTCGTTTTCTAATAGATGTATAATATCCTGAGCTGCTATTTTTTTCAAACATATAATGTCAATACATTTGTCTCTTTTTGCTCTGACACATGGTGAACAATCAATACTTGTTTTAATGATTCTAACGTTTTTATAGGTAGGTGCCCAGATTTTGGGGTCAGTGGGACCAAAAATGATAAAAGCCTCTAAACCCAGAAACGCTGCAAGATGGGAAACTCCAGAGTCATTGCCAATAAAATAACTACCAATTTCTAATTTATGAGAAAGCTCACTAATATTTTTAGGCAGTATCAAATTCTGTTTTCCTACATTCTTTTCCCAATATTCGTAATTATCCATTTCGCATTCGCCCAGTATCAATTTGCACTCAATTTTTGAGGAAAAATGGTAATAAATTTTTAAAAAGTTTTCCTTTGGCCAGTTTTTCTTTTTACTTCCACTTCCAGGATGAATGAAAAGAATGTCATTAAAGTTTTTTTTATCCGTTTCAGGATAGTAAACTTTTATACCGATACTTTTTAATGGCTGCAAAATATATTCAGTCATATGGCATTCTGGTTCTTCTTTCAACGGATAAAAGATTACTTTTTTGCCAAATGTTATGTCTAAATTTTGTGAAAATATACTGTTTTCTTCAATGTAAGACAGGACCAGGTCAAACTCTGGAAAGTCTGGTATTAGAATTTTTTTTATTTTAGTAAAGAACTCTGTAAGTCTTACATCACCAAATGCTATACCTTTTTTTATTATTCTTCTTTCTTCAAAAAATCCATTAACTTTTTCATTTCCGATCAAATATACATCAAAATTGTTTTTCTGCAAGGAGATAAAAACAGGAACAGTAAGTATAAGATCGCCGATGCTACCTGGTCTTATAACAAGAGCGTTTTTGCTTTTGTTATGATCCATAATATATAATTTTAACAAAAAGGGCAGCAAATTATGTTTTTTTTGTGGCCAATCAGGGATGAATTTGGAGTAAAAAAGGTACCTTTTGTAAATTATACGATTATTGTCTTCAACGTTGTAATTTACTTGGTTTTTGGTTTAGACAGTTGTTATCAAGAAATTGTTAATGCGTATGGATTTATTCCTTCCAGGTTTTCCTGGCTTACAATTTTCACCTCCATGTTCTTACATGGAAGCTTGATGCATCTTATACGAAACATGTGGTATCTGTATTTAATGGGAGACAATCTTGAGGACAGGTGGGGTCATTTCAATTATCTTATCTTTTATCTTTTTTCAGGCGTTATTGCAGCATTGTTTTATGGTGCACTGACAACAGGCAGTGCAAGGAACATACCTTCTATAGGTGCTTCGGGGGCAATTTCAGGGGTCCTTGGTGCGTATCTAATGCTATTTCCAAGAAGCAGAATCACCTTCTGGTATTATTTGTTTGCTTTCTTTAGGATATACTCGGGTACTTTTGAAATTTTTGCCTGGTTTTGGATTTCCTTCTGGTTTATTCAACAAATCATTGGAATGTTTGCTAATATGAATTCTACTGCAACTGCAGGTATTGCCTTTGGTGCGCATGTTGGTGGTTTTCTGGCTGGAATCGGAATTGCATTTTTAACAAGAACTTATCAAGTTGCCAGATACACAAGAAATGTTTGTTCGGGCCGTAATGCTCTTGCAGAAATAACAGGTGAGGTAGTTTCGAAGATTTTGCCATTCGA
Organism: Candidatus Omnitrophota bacterium; assembly: GCA_023818375.1. Classification (GTDB taxonomy): domain Bacteria; phylum Ratteibacteria; class UBA8468; order B48-G9; family DTJG01; genus DTJG01. The sequence goes on from JAMWCC010000022.1 coordinate 6,227, forward strand.
ACAACAAATAGAATTGTACAAAAAAGAGAAGGAAATAGAAAAATTACTTGAGGAGAATAACGAAAGAGAGGCAGCTATAGTCTATGGTGATACATTAAAAAAATTTAAGGATGTTTCCATACCACATTCGTATGAATATAAATTTGCAGAAATGCTTCAGGAGATGGGACTATATGAGCAAGCCATAGAAGCTTACAGAAGATTTCTCAGAAGAAATCCGTTCAGTTTACTTGCTGATAACGCACTGTATAATCTTGGTAAGATATACCTAGAAAAAAATGAGAAGAAAAAAGCAAGGGAATGCTTCATGCAGATAGTTTTTTTCTATCCCTATAGTGAGCTGCAGGAACAAGCAAGATATGCCCTTTCAAATATAAATGTGGAGCCTGCCTTACTGGAAAAATAATTATTTGTTGATTATAATTTATGTGTTGCCCTCGTAGCTCAGCGGTAGAGCAGTCGCTTCGTAAGCGACGGGTCGGGAGTTCGAATCTCCCCGTGGGCTTTCAATTTCAAGTTCTGTATTTTTTCTTTGCATAATAAAGGTACACAAGCGGAATGATGAACAAGGTTAACATCGTTGAGCTTAGAAGACCACTGATTACCGCAACAGCCATTGGTGCTTTGAATGCTGAGCCTTTTCCTGCGGCAAGTGCAAGTGGAAGCATTCCACCAACCATTGAAAGAGTGGTCATCAATATCGGTCTTAGTCTCAGCATGCTTGCCTCAAGAATCGCATCTTCTACTTTTCTGCCTGTATTGATAAGATTTTTTGCAAAATTTATTATCAAAATTCCATTACTTACAACTATTCCCACAAGGACGATTATTCCCATCAAACTGAAGATGTTGATTGTTTTTCCAGTAATGAAAAGACCTGTGAGAATGCCTATTATTGAAAGTGGAAGAGTTCCCATTATGATGAAAGGTTCAACCCAGCTTTCAAACTGAGCAGCCATCACAAGATAAACTAGTAGAACTGCAAGTATTATAGCCAAAAAAAGGTCTCTGAAGGCTTCTGTCATTCTTTCGCCCATGCCGCCATAAATGATTGAAACTGACTCTGGTAAATTCAGCTTTCTTATTTCTTCATCAAGGGATTTTATTACAGTACCGAGAGGTTTATTAATGTTGGCAAACATCGTTATGGAGTATTTTCTATCATATCTTTCTTTTGTTGTTGGTCCGTATGATTGTTTTATCTCTGCAACCTGTTTTAAGAAAAACAAATTTTGCATAGGATTTACCACAGGCAGGTTTTCAAGATATTTTAGGTCACTTTTTAAATTTTCAGGGATAGTTACTCTTATGTCATATTCATTGTTCCCGACTCTAAACTTCGTTGGTACAATACCTTCCAGTGCCGCTCTGCATACCATGGCAACCTGATTGGAGCTTAAATTGTATTCAGCCAGTTGAGCTCTTTTTACCACGAAACTGATTTCTGGTTTCCCGGGTTTATATGAAGAATCAGCGTCAGAAATACCGGGTATGGATTTCATTATATCGAGCAACTGTTTAGAGACCTGAATTACTTCTTTTTCATCGGTTCCGGTGACATAAAATTCAAGCGGAGGTCTACTTCCAGCACCTCCGATAGATCGTTGCGGTGCAATTGTAATGGTGCCGGGTATACTGGCAATAAACGGTTTTAATTCTTCTATAATTGTATCGGTGGATTTATCTCTCTTATCTTTAAGTTTTACCTGTATCTGTGCATATTCAGGACCCTGAGCACCAAGTCCTGCAAAAGTACCTATGACTTTGCCAATTGAAGAGAAAACCACTTCTGTTTCTGGCTGTTTTAATACTTTTTGTTCAATTTTTTTTACAATGGATTCTGTCTTTTCAAGGCTTGTTCCTGGTGGCATTGTAATTGAAACTGTGTACATCCCTTCATCAGCATTTGTCACCATTTCGAAACCAATTAATGGAACCAACATAAAGCTTGCAGGTATAAGAATTGCAACTATAAGCAATACCCATTTTGGGTTTTTTAAAAATTTCGAAAGCGTAGATCTGTATCCATTTCTAAAACTATTGAATTTGTTTTCAGCTTTTTTTGCCCATTCCTTTTCAGCAGTTTCTTTTAGAAACTTGGTTGTTAGCATTGGTGTAAGCGTAAAGCCGACCGCAAGTGCGAGCAGTGTCGTATAAACCTGAACCATCCCAAATTCTTTAAAAAACTGTCCAACAAGACCAGACATGAAAACTATTGGTAAAAACACCACCATATGTGTGATCATTGTCGCACTGACAGCGGAAGCAACTTCTGTTGCTCCCTTTTCAGCAGCGATTTCTTTACTTTCTTTTAGTTCTTTTCTCCTACGGTGAATGTTTTCTATTATAACTATTGAGCTATCAACAACAATTCCTACAGAGACTGCTAAACTGGACAAAGTCATGATGTTTAGAGTGAAGCCTGAGATATAACAAAGAAACAATGTCCCGATGAGAGAAACAGGGATAGCGACGCACACAATAAGAGTGCTTCCAATGCTGTAAAGAAAAGCAAAAAGAATTAATCCGGTTAAAATCGCGGCAATAAAAAGTTTATGCCATACATCCCTTACAGCGTCTTTAATAAATTCGGAAGTATCAACAACTACATTAATTTTCACATCCTGGGGAAGAAGTTTTTGTATTTCAGGAATAATCTTTCTGACATTATCTGCAACTTCGATTGTGTTAGCATCGGGCTGCTTCTGGATCGTTATACCAACGGAATCTTTTCCATTTGTACGGGTTTTATCGCGTTGTTCTGCAATGGTGTCATAAACATGTGCTATTGCCGCCAGTGGTACTGTCCGAACACTTCCAATTGACATATCAAGTACAGGTACATCAATTAGGCTTATTTCATCTGGAGTCAGAAATTCTGTATTTACCCTTCCAGAAACTTCTCTATCACCAATTACATAATGGCCTGATGGAATATTTATGTTTTCGAGTTTCAACCTTTGTGCGATGTTTGTAATATCGATTCCATAATAGGCAAGTTTTTCTGGATCAGTAACAACCCTGATTTCTCTTTTTTCACCTCCCATTATATCTATTTTTCCTACACCTGGGACTGTTTGAAGCTTCAGCTTAATAAGATTTTCTGTAAGATCGTAAACTCTTTTCAGATCAGAACCAGAAACACTTAAATACAAAACTGGCTGCGCGTTTATATCAACTTTAAGTATTTCTGGTTGTTTGGCATCACTGGGCAGTTGCCCTACAATAGATGATACTTTTTCTCTTACGTCCGTGGCAGCAATATCAACTGATGAACCCATCTTGAATTCAGCAATGACAATAGAAACACCTTCTATTGAACTTGACCTTATATTTTTCAAGTTGTTTGTTGTACTTATTGCATCTTCGATTGGTTTTGTAACAAGGGTCTGCACTTGATCAGGACCTGCTCCAGGATAAACGGTTATGACCGTAATTATTGGAATATCAACGCGCGGTGCCAGGTCAACCTTCAACCTTGGTAATGAAAAAAACCCAAGGAGTATTACTATAAAAAATAAAACAAGAATCAAAATAGGTCTTTTGATTGCCAGTTTTACTATGTTCATTGTGAGTGTAGTTGGTTGCTAACATTAACTTTTGTACCAGGGGATAAATTTTCTTTGCCGGATATTATTACATGGTCTCCAGCTGAAAGACCTGATAGAATTTCAATCTTGCCGTTACTCTCCTGCCCAGTTGTAATTTCCACTTTTTTTGCTTGTTGATTTTCTACGATATAAACAAATTTTTTCCCCTCTTGTTCAAAAATTGCCTGGCTTGGTATGATTAAAGCATTACTTTTTCTATCTATCACGATTTTGGCTCTTGCAAACATCCCTGGTTTTAACCGTGGGTCTTTTTTGAAGAATGATATATGAACTACAAACATCCTTGTTTTTGGTTCAGGTGCACCAGAAATTTTAATAATCTTGCCATAAAATGTCTCATTACCTAATGCATCCACCTCAATTTTAGCATCTAGCCCTTTCTTAATACTAGGGATATAAACCTCAGGAACTTTCATTTGTGCATCAAGTTTTTCAATATTGTATAAAGTCATGAGAATCTGTCCGGGACCAACGATTTCGCCAACTTCCACTCTTTTGTTTCCTATAATTCCGTCAAAAGGTGCTCTAACGATGCAGTCATCGATCTGAGTGTTGATAAGCTGAAGATTATCCATCACTACCTGAAGATTTTTCTGAGCAGAATCATAGCTTTTCTTTACGGTTTCTAGTTTTAGCTGATATCCCTCAAGTTGTTTTTGGGAAATAACATTTTCCTTGTAAAGTTCTTCCATCCTCTTGACATCCCTTGCAGCATCATCAAGCTGAATTTTTAAAGAGTCTACATTTGCCTGTGCCATCATGATCTGGTTTTGAATCTGGTTTCTTTGAATTTTTAATTGTGAGTCATCAATAACGACAAGGATCTGTCGAGCTTTGACCAGCATCCCTGTATCAGCATTTACAGCAGCTACTCTTCCCCCAATTTTTGCTGAGATATTTGCTTCTTCTTCACTTCCTATGGTTCCTGTGAATATAACTTCCTTTGAAGATGGTTGTGGATCAACGATGAAAACATCAACCGGAATTCCTGAAATTTTCTGTAACTCAGCCAGACTGGGCTGTGGCTTGGATGTCAATACTCGATAAAGCCGTAAACCGAGCACCCCAAGGAACAAAACTATCAATACAGATATTATTTTTTTCATTTTTTCATGTGATCTGAAATGAAACACAACCTAAGTTATATGCTAACCTAAATGTTTGAAAAAGTCAAAAGCGCCTTGTACTATCAACATCTTTTTTGAGACATAATTATTGAAACTGATAACAATCGCTACCTTTTTGCTTTTGTTTTAACAACTTGTTTTCAAATTGTGAGCACATGTTTAGCAGATTGCGAAAATTGTTAGAAAAATAGAAAAGTAGATTTTTTTAATTCTGCATCGCATTTTCACGTAAAGCCTGCCAATTTTAAACATCCCTTCGGAAAGCTATTTTGAGGTTGTAATTAAAATTTCGGGCGTTGTCTTGGTCTTATGTCTTAATTGCGGATGAAATTTTAAGTGTTTACATATTTCAAATAAATAGGTATAATAATTTCAAAAAAAGGGGGTTGATTGAGACCGATTTTTGCACGAGTTATTTATCCACAAGAAGAGCGGAAGTTACGTCAACTTATAAAACATGGAGGTGCGCAAATTAGTAAGAGGGCTAAGGCAATAATTCTTTCCAGCATTCACAGGTATAGTGTAGCAGAGATCTCACGAATGGTAAATTTTCATCCCAATCATTTAAGGAAGTGGATTCACAGATTTAATCAAAGTGGGATTGTCTCAATAATAAATTCACCAGAATCGGGTGTACAGAAAAAGTTTGACAAAAAGATTAAAGAAAAAATCATAAGCATTGTAAGAAAATCACCCAGAAAATGTGGGCTATTGTTTTCTTATTGGACACTCTATAAGCTAAAACACTATCTTGAAGAGCAGAAAATAGTGGACAAAATAAGCCATGAAACAATAAGAAGAATTCTTAAGGAATATCAAATAAATTTGAGAAGAAAACAGTTCAATTGAGATTACCAGGAGGCAATTATGGGACTCTGGAATCTCAATGGATTTACGTTTAATCCTGCAGACCTAACAGACTTTCTTAAAAAAAAATCAGTGTACAGATTTTTAAACTCTGACTTTACAAAAAGATTTCTAAAAAAATATCTTGAAACTGAAAACGGATTTACTGGTCTTGAAAGATTGATTCAAAAATACGGTTCCGACGAAAGGGGTTTTTCAAAGAGGTTGTTGGAGGACAGGGAAACATTGATTCCGTATATCATTTTTGAGTATGTCTGCAAGATATTCAAAATTGATAAGAAAAATCTTGCGGATTGTATTAGGGATCCTAAAATAAGAAAATCGGTACTTAATGTTGCTGAGACAATTGTCGAATTTGGTGTTCAGGAACCACTTATATTTGCTCAGCCTCTTATGATTGTGTGGAATATTACATATGGATGTAATCTACGATGTAAACATTGTTATCAAGACGCTGGTATTTTGTCAAGAACAAAATTTACAGAACTCAATAGAGATGAAAAAATTATGGTTATGGAAGAGATTGTTAAAACAAATATTCCTACTTTTGCTTTTGCTGGTGGAGAACCGCTTATAGATCCTGTTTTCTGGGATGTTGCAAAGATTGGCAAGGATGCAGGTCTTTACATGTCCATTAATACAAATGGCACATTGATAACAGAAAAAATAGCAGAAAAACTGAAGGAAATAGGATTTGCATATTATGGTGTCAGCATTGATGGAGCTAGTCCTGAAACTCATGATGACTTCAGGGGGGTAAAAGGAGCCTTTGAAAAAGCACTGAATGGGATAAAAAATTTGATACGTGTCGGAGAAGCTAACAAGGTATGCATTTCTTTTACTGTGACCCGTGAAAACAAGGATGATATAGAAAAAATTATCAGATTACGGGATGAGCTCGGGATAAGAAAGGTTGTTTTTTATAATTACATTCCATGTGGCAGGGCAGGAATAGAAAATGACCTTTCTCCCTTTGAGAGGGAAAGCATCTTTGAAATTTTTTATAATGACTTAAAAGAAAAAAATAATTCACTACTGAGTACTGCTCCACAGTTTGGAAGATATTGCAGACAGATGTACGAGAGCCATCTTGGTGATTGTACTGTGATCGGTCATTTTTCTTCTTCTGCTATTACCCAATTGGATAATCTTGCCGAACTGATAGGTGGATGCGGTGCATCTCGAGCTTATCTTGCTCTTCAACCCGATGGTAGTATAACACCGTGTGTTTTTATGCCAGATTTGAAGATAGGGAATATTAAAAAGGAAGGTATTATTTCATATGAAAATCTTTTGAATACTTGGAGACATTCAGGAGTGTTAAACCGAATAAGGGATAGAAGGTTTCATCCCAATCATACAGGTTGTAATGGAAAATATTTTTCTGTCTGTGGTGGCTGTGTGGCGCGAATTTATGCTTACACGAGGGATTTTGCATCTTGTGATCCCGGATGTATATACAATTGTACTCAATACGAAAAAATTAAGTCCGAGGTTCTTGGAGTCGTTTAAATAATTGGTGCATTTTCTCTTACAAAGGAAACAATATCATACTGTTGGGATCTCTCCTTGCAGGGACACAGAAGAAAAAATCTTCCCTGAGAAAGTATTGAAATTTTTTTCTTTATCGAGTCAGGATCAGCAACTATTGCAACAATCTTTTTCTTTGCTCCTTCCAATAGCCTATCGACAATATTTATTGCTTCAGGAGTATTGGGATCTGGTCTCCAATTGTGTATCGTAAGGTATTTCATGTTGCTTATATTTTCCATCTGGTGATAGGCTTGGGTATGAACATGAAGAAACCCACCGCTGTGTCTTTTAAAAACTCCATCTGTGTAGGGAACCCCGAACTCTCTATAATGAGCTGGAGAAAGAAGTCCTGCGGCGTCATCACTCAAAAAAGCAATCCCTTTTTCCATCCACAAAAAACCAGCAACAACTCCATAATTTTCGCTCCTGACATTTTTTTCAATTAATTCATAAACCCACTTTAGTGCCTGGTCGCATCGCTTTATAAGTACATGAACTTTTTCTGGATTATTGTAGATATCAATAAAGAAGTCAGAGCCCCTCAGCATAAAAGCAAGTTCAAGCGGTGAGTGATAACCAGAAAGGTAAACATAACACTTGTTTTTCATCCTTTTTGTTGCGTAGTCAAGGCCTTGGAGTGCAATATCTATAAATTGGTTTTCTTTTTTCCATGGAAAGTCAATTGTTTCATCAATATTCTTGCCAACAGGTTCTATCCATGATGTATCTGCACCAAACTTTAGAGACCCGGTTATCATTGCCGCAAAAATTCCTGAGCCATATCTTAAGGCAAGGACAGGTATTGAATCATCTGGATAATTGGAACGGAATTTGTATAGTTTTTCTTCTCTATCGCACATCATTTTAGGAAGTGCAAGTACGTCCTTTTTAAAATCAATTTCTTCAAGTGGCGGAATTTTTACTGAATTTATTATATCTTGTTCCTCTGGCAGATATGTGTATATCAGACATCCTTTTTCTGCTGATTGAATTTTTATATGTCTCTCAATCGTCTCTTTAAAATTTTTTTTAAATTCGAAATCTTGGGTGTTTTTCATTTTTTCCTTTTTCTCAGTTCATTCAATATTGCGACGTAAATTGCAGCACTCCATTGATAGTCCGAGATTGTCCTTACCCATCCTTTTTTACCAAGCCAGTCCTTTCTTGGCAGTTGTTTCGGGGGTATTTTGTTATCAGGGTCATAAAATTCAAAGATAGAACCGTTTTTTAGATACCACTTTTCAACCCCGGATTTTGTCTTCAATGCCAGTTGTCTTGCAAGTTTTCTAAAACCATATCTTAGTAAACCTCTGTATATCATAAAATTGTAATTCAACCATGTTCCACCCCTCCACATGTCTTTTGAAAATGATTTTTCATTTTTTGCAACAGAGGGTAGTGGAAAATCCGTCCAGAAGAGATTTTTGTCCTTGATTTTGTTTGAGATGGTTATCGCTTTATTTGGATCTGAGATACATGCAAAAAGAGGCAAGAATGAAGATACTGTTTTTATCCTGATAAACTCTCCATTCTGTTTTCTATCGTAATAGAAGCCATCTTTTTCGTCCCACAAAAACGTATCTACCAGTTTTCTTTTTTCATCTGCCAGAGTTTTCCAGATTGAAGATTCCTTCTGTCTTTTCAAAATTTCTGCAATTTTTGCGAGGTGTACCATTTCGTTTATTGCAAAACAGTTTAAATCAATTGCGGCAACAGGCTCATTTGGTTTAATTTCGTCGAATCTTGGGGAATTATCCATTCCTGATTCCCCACATTTTGAAACCAGATCTTTTTCAATACGCCATTCAAGGAGTCCGTCCTGGTCTCTGTCCCTGTTTTTATAAAGCCATCTGATATATTTTGAAATGTTTTCATAAATAACTTCAAGGAAATCCCGGTTACCTGTTTTCTTGAACAATTCATATCCTGCCCAGGCAAATAGTGGAGGTTGTGTCACGTTTTCATAGACCCTACCCTTTTCAGGACTCATTGTTATAGAGATGAACCCATCCTCTCTCTGACAGGATAATACTGCCAGAAGCGTCTGTTCGGCCAATGAGGGTGAAATAAAATAGTTTCCAAAAGTATGAAAGGCAGAGTCCCAGAACCACATATACCTGTGAGGCCATCTATCAGGAGTTGTCCAGGTATACTTAATTTTTCCCTGAGGGCTTTCACAATTAACCTTCATTACAGAAAGGGCTTTTAAGTAAGTTATTTTTTCTTTTTTATTTTTGAATTCCGGAAGGTGTGCTTTTTCAAAAAAATCCAACTTTTTTTTGATCTCTTTGCTGATGGGAATTCTATTTAATAGCATTGTCGCTTTTCTTCTCGCCTTTTCTATACTTTCCGGATCATATACGAGAGAAAATTTCTTACTTTTGTTATCAATCAGAAGTATAATTGCTCCAACATTTGTGAGAAGAGAAGAAACCAGATACCTTCCATCTGCTTGTGGAGTTGAATTCTCAAGAAATGGAACAAAATCATTGGTATACCTTCCTATAACTGCGTTTCTTTCAATAAAGACTATGCTAATTGGTGAATTTTTTGTAATGATAATATCTGAAGCAACAATTAGGGGCTCAGGTTTTCTGTTTGGGTTTGTTTTCCTGAAACCAAAATTTATACCATCATCAATTCTTAAAACGAAACTGCCAAATTCTTCTTGTGTCCCGGCGATGAAAGGATGAATAACATCTGTTTTTCCTTCAATTCCTGAAAATGCAAAAATAATATCTTTACCCCATATATTTGGATATACCATTTTTTTCTCCCTTAAACGATTCTTTTGACGAATTATACCATAAAATTTTCTGCTTTTCTGAATTTTTCTTATGACTTTGACTTAACAGGGCAAATTTTGTATACTTAATTTTATGAGAATCAAGGGATTTACACTAACAGAAATTGCAGCAGTTGCCGCAATTGTATCCACGCTTTCTCTTGGTGGCTATCAGCTTGTGAAAAAGGGTAAGGATTCTGTTTGTATCAACAACCTCAAACAGATTGGGCAGGCAATAGCCATGTTTGAAGCAGATCACGATTCACTTCCCGAGGCGGTTTTTTACCCGAGGGATGCAAATGACCCGCGAGGAATTCATAGTCTTTTAAAGAAATATGGAGCCAGCCCACAACTTTTTTTCTGCCCTGCACTATCTGCTGAATTTAATAAATACGGAACAAATTACATTTGGAACGAGGCAGCCTCGAAACGTAAAGAAGCCTCGAATGCAAGCCGAACCTGGTTGATGACTGAAATAACGTCTCTTTATCCTGAACTACCAACACCCCATACTGGTGGATATGGCATACTTTATGCTGATGGGCATACCGCGTTTGGAAGAGATATAGGTTTTCCACCTTTTGAAAGGCCAGTGCTTGCTTCAAATATATCGATTGAAAGGGAAAAAGAAGAAAAAACATTGGAAAAAAAAGAAGATGTTTTTGAGACGAAAGTTTCTACAGAATTAGGATCATATCAAATATTTAATATCCCTAAGGTTGCTCAGGCTGGTAAACCAATATCAATTACAATAAAGGCGGTTGACAGGGAAGGAAAAATTTATGAATCTGATGAGAAATTAAAAATAATCGATTTTACTGGTAGTGTTGAACCAAATGAAATTCATCTACAGAAAGGAATTGCAAACGCGATGATTCTTTTTAAAAAATCTCATGCTGCCAATACTTTAATTGTTATTGATTCCAAAGGAAGATGGAATGCTTCAAATGAATTTACTGTGGAACCGGCGCAGGTGTCATCACTGGAGATTTTCCCACCAACCCATATTTACGCTGGTATAGTAGCAAATTTCAAGATAGTCTTTAAAGATTTATACGGTAATCCTATTTTAAAAGATGGTATAAAAATTTCTATTAGGACGGATGTTGACGCAGAATATTCTTCAGAGGTTGTATCTAGTGCGGAAAAAGATACTGTTGTTCCAATAATTTTTAAAAAAGCCGGTGAAACAAGGGTAAGTTTTTCGGTATCAGGAACTCTGATTAAGGAAAGCCTTTCGGTAGTTGTCAGACCCGGACCTTTGGAAAAATTTGAGATAAGCCAGATCAAGTCACCTATTGAGGCAGGGACACCTGTTTCTATTACAGTTAAAGCACTTGACAAGTATGGAAACAGGACAAAGGGTTTTCTCATTTCTCAAGATGCATACAATCCTAAATATGTGCAGGAAGATATGTCATCTGGAATATGGATGGAAACAATTACTTTTGAAAAGGCGGTTTCAGAGACTTTTATTGAGATCAGCGATGGTATGGGGCATACAGGTAGATCTAATACCTTTAGTGTTGTTCCTTCTCAGCCTTCAAGAATTAAATTAATCTCTGACAATCTTATAGCGATACAGGAACACGAATTCGGGATTGAATTTTCAGTTTTTGATAGATTTGGCAATGTCATATCTGGACTGGAATCTAAGTTAATGGTCGAAGATGGCACGGATGGGAAAATTACTACCTTAGGGGATCATTATCTTTTGACATTGAATTTTAAGGAGCCTGGGAGAAAAAAAATAAGGATATATTTGAGCGATAGAAGAGAAACTGTCTTTCTTGATTTTTATGTTGAGGTATTGCCAAAGAAACCAGTTTTAAAAAAGGAGGGTATGTAATGTCAGCGCTTGTTGTTAGTGATACTCATGGTTCAGTTGCTGCCTGGGAAAAAATTAAAGAGTATCTAAAACCCAACATTGTTTGTATTTTCCATGCTGGAGACATATACTATTTCGGACCAAGAAATCCGCTTCCTGATGGACATGCTCCAGGTACTCTTGCGTATGAATTGAATTCATTAAGCATTCCTCTGATATGTTCAAAGGGTAACTGTGATTCTGAAGTCGACCAGCTGGTAAGTAATTTTCCGTTATGCGATCCTTTTGCTTTTACTTTTTTGTATAAAAAGAAGATACTTGTTACCCATGGCCACAAATTTTCAGATCAAGAGATTCTAAATCTTGCAAAACAATGGAAGATTAATATTGTTATCAACGGACATACGCATATTGCACAGTTAGAAAATAAGGATGGAATAGTGTTTTTAAATCCTGGAAGTTGTGCTCTTCCCAAAAATTTCCCAGGAATAGGATTAATTAGTGAAGATTGTGTTGAACTTTTCAATCTGCTTGATGGCTCTCTTGTTAAAAAGATAGATTTTTCTGATTGATCAAAAAAATTTACATGTTTGGGAATAAAAAAAAGGCGAACGTTGGTATTGTTTGTGTGGGAAGTGAACTTTTGTTTCATACTGTAAACACAAATATACATACAGCAACAAGATTGCTTGAGACCAAAGGTTTTGGTGTCAGCTATAACGTAATTGTAGGTGATGAGATTGAAAGGATTCAAACAGCCGTGAAATTTTGTACAGAAAATTGTGATGTTGTTGTTGTTTCAGGTGGGCTTGGACCAACTTTTGATGATTTAACAAGGGAATCTATATCACAACTGATCGGAAGAAAATTAATTTTTTCGGTCGAAGCATGGAACGAAATACAGGAAAGATTTAAGGCGAGAATGATCACAGAGATACCTGAAAAAAATAAAAAGCAGGCAATGATTATTGAAGGTAGCAAGATGTTATCAAATAAGTTAGGTACAGCTCCGGGAATGATGCTTGAATATAAAGGAAAAACAATTTTTCTTCTGCCCGGCGTACCAGCAGAATTTGAGGAAATGTTTAAAGAATATGTTGTGAGTGAACTTGAGAAAAGATTCAGTTCACCTGTTGGTATTGTTTGTAGGGGGTTTGGAATAACAGGTGTGCCAGAAGCTGTGGTTGAAGAAAAAACCGAAAAGCTTAGAGAAACAATTAGCCGTTTTGGTGGTAACTGGGTAGTTTTGGCTTTTCCCTATCTGATTGAGTTATGGCTTAGGTTACCACAAACAGAGTCGAGTCTCTTCAATAAAGTAGAACTGGAGTTGAGAGAAATTTTTAAAGATTCCTTTCTGGGATTGGATGGAATTTCAATACCGGAGGCACTTTTGAAAATTTTAAAGGAAAAGAAACTTACCTGTGCTTTTGCAGAATCCTGTACAGGTGGTCTGGCAGGACACCTTATTACCGAAGTTCCAGGTAGCTCAGAATGTTTCAATGGATCAATGGTCGTTTATTCCAACACATTGAAAAAGAAAATATTAAAAATTCCAAAAACACTACTAAGAAAATTTGGCGCAGTGAGCGAGGAAACCGCCATAGCAATGTCAAAATCTGCCAGGAAGTATGGTAAGGCGGATGTTTCCCTCGCGATAACGGGCATTGCGGGACCATCAGGGGCAACGCCTGAAAAACCTGTAGGTCTTGTATGGATGGCTGTTGCTATTACCAATCATTATTTTGAATCAAAAAAATTTTATTTTTCTGGCACAAGGTCAATGATAAAATTGCGAGCAGCACTTGCGGGAATTGATTTTTTACGCAGGACTGTTATGAAAATTCAATGATGAGGATACTTTTAATCTGTTTGACTATTGTTGTTGGTTTGGGGATTGCGATTTTTTCTGCCAAGTACCACGCAAGCTTATATGGAGATTATCAGTTGCCAGGAACACTTGTTGAAATTCCAAAAAATGTTAATGCTCAACAGGTGGCAAATTTACTTTTTGAAAAGAAGATTATAAAAAATACCAAGGCATTTTTAAAAATCTTGAATAGGAAAAGCGCTGACAGAAAAATAAAATCTGGAATATATGAATTTTCTGGGAAGCCTTACATCTACGATGTTATAGATAAAATAGTTCAAGGAAAAGTTGCATATATTAAGGTTGTCTTTTATGAAGGAATAACTTGCCATGAGATAGCCAAAATCCTTGAACAAGAAGGAATAGCCTCTTCTGATGAATTTATTGAGTTCGCTAGGAAACAAAATCTTGAAGGATTTCTCTTCCCTGATACATATCAATTTCCCTATGGAATTTCAAAAGAAGCAGTAGCAAGAAGAATGATTGAAAGATTTTGGGAAATTTTCAATCAAATCCAGCCAAAAAATTCTGAATTATCCCAGGAAGAGATTAAAAAGATTGTTACAATTGCTTCAATTGTTGAAAAGGAAGCAGAGATCAATTCAGAGCGGCCAATAATTGCAGGTGTGTTTTATAATAGACTAAAGAAAAAAATGCCACTACAAAGCTGTGCTACGATAAAGTATGTAATAGGTAATAAGAAAAATCTTACCATGAGCGATTTAAAAATAGACTCGCCATACAATACCTATAGGTACAAAGGTTTACCACCTGGACCTATCTGCAACCCAGGAAAAGAGTCTTTAAAAGCTGCACTCTATCCAACAAAAACACCTTATCTATTTTTTGTTTCAAAGGGCGATGGTACACACTATTTTTCAACCACATACTTAGAACATCTCAATGCCAAAAGTTTTTATACTGCAAACACCTATACAGAAACAGAAAATGTAAGATAGATTTTACTTTGTTGGAATTACAACTATCTCATATGGATCCGGGCAATCTTTTTCCCTAATAAGATATTGGGTAAGAATTGCAACTTTTGCTCCATTGTCCATACATAAGTCAGGTCTTGCCATTACTGGTTCAACATTTTTTTCCTTCAATTTCTTTTCAATTTTCTTCCTAAGGTAGTTATTTCTTATTACCCCCCCACCAAACAAAAAATGTTCTACTTGATATAATTTTAAAGCGTCTTCTATCTTTAGGATTATTGAGTCAACAACTGCTTTTTGAAAAGCAGCTGCTATATTGGGTGCTTCCTTTAAACCATGTTTCAAAATGTAATAGTATACGGCAGTTTTAATCCCGCTGAAGCTAAAATCAAGAGAATTTTTTACATATGAAACAGGGAATTTAATTTTATCTTCACATCCTCGTAGCGCAATTTTTTCAACATGTATTCCACCAGGGAAAGGTAGGTTAAGCATTCTTCCAACCTTATCAAATGCTTCTCCACATGCGTCATCCCGGGTTTTTCCAAGCTGAACAAATTTTGTATAGTCCTTCAGAAGAAATACATTGGGCTGTCCGCCCGAGATGACCAAACCCAAGCATGGAAAAGAAATTTTCTTTTCAATAAAACACGCTGCTATATGCGCGTATAGATGGTTAATGTTATAAATTGGCTTACTAAGTGCGTATGCAAGACCGTGGGCAAAGGCATTGCCAACAAGAAGACTTCCTTTCAATCCAGGAGTATTTGTTACACCGAATGCATCTATTTGATATGGTAGTATTTTGCACCTTTTCAAACCTTCGTTAAAAAGCGGTACAATTTTTTCCAGATGTGCCCGACTTGCTAACTCTGGTACTATACCTCCGAATTTTGCATGAATTTTTTCCTGGCTTGCCACCAGATTGACAAGAATTCTAGAATTTTCTACTATCCCGATTGATGTTTCATCACATGAAGTTTCAATTCCAACTGTTATCATTGTTTAATTACCTGGCTGATTAAAAGGAATTGATAACCCTGTTCTTTTAATTCCGGGATTTTCTGTTCAAGTACAGTAAATGTACTTGATCTTGCATGACCGATTGCAACAACCATTCCTTTCTGAGACGCAATCTTTGCTGCTTTTTCCAAGCAATTTGCTATTTCCGAATACTCGGAAGATCCATCTATAAAAATATCCCGCTTTGTTGATGGTACACCCATATCCTTTGCAAGTAGATAACCCACAGACTCTTTTGCAGTAAGACTATCAACATATATGAGTTTTTTTTCCTTGATTTTCTGTAAAAGGATCTCCATTTTTTCTTTGTCAGTTGTAAACCTTGAACCCATGTGATGATTGACTCCTGTGATATACGGACCAAATTTTTCAAAATACTCATCGATTTTTTTGTTAATCTCTTCGTTTGACATACTAATTGTAAGGAAGCCTTGCATTAGTCTCGTTTCTGAACTGGAGTTTACTTCGGGTTCAAGTGGTACATGAAGAATCATCTCAAGATTTTTTCTTCCTGATAGTTGTTGGGCTATTTTTAATCCGAAAGGGCTATCAGGAAGAATAGCCAAAGTTAATGGTACATTAAGTTTGGTTATCTTGGAAACAATTTCAGGGTTCCATCCCACATCATCAATTATAAGCGCAATCTTTCCGCATTGCCTTTTCTTGGGTAGTGGAACACAGTTTTCTATCTCTTTTTCCTTTTCGACCTTTATTTTTTCTTCGTGTGTAATTTCATTTACTTTTTTTTGTGGTCGTTGTTTTTTTATTTCCTCGATTAAAAACAAGATTGTCAGTAAAATTAGTAAAACCAGAAACAATATAACAATTGTTCCTTTTTTAGTGTGGATTGTGTTGTATCTTATTTTCATTTATTTGCAGCGACAAGTGTAGAAATTTCCTCGATCGCCTTACGCAGCTGCGGATCTTTATCGATTACGCCAACTTCTATTTTGTCCTCGCTTGTTTCAACGACCACATCGGGTTCAATACCCTTTCCGTCAATTTTTGTACCAGAAGGCGTATAATAATAAGCAATTGTCAATTTTATTGATGTACCCTCTTCGTCAAGCTTGATAAGATTTTGGACTGATCCTTTTCCAAATGTTTTCGTTCCGATAGTTTTACACGCAGAAAGGTTATCTCTGAGGGCACCTGTTAGAATCTCAGATGCACTTGCACTTCCATTGTTAATAAGAATCACAATAGGTTTTGTCCAGATGGCTTGTTTTTGTGAAACGTAAACCTTTTTATCTTCGGGTCTCCTACCCTGAATGGAAACTATTGTTTTTCTTGGTGGCAGGAATAACTGACTTACATCTATTGCTGAGTTCAGTAGTCCGCCTGGATTATTTCTAAGGTCTAATATCAATCCCTTAACTTTTTGGTTGGTGAATTCTTTCAGAACCACCTCAAGGTCATCGCTGGTTCTCTCCTGAAAATTTGTTATTCTGATGTATCCTATATCGTCTGGAAGTATTGAGCTCTTCACTGATTTGACCTTTATAACATCTCTTACAAGCGTAATTTTCAGTATCTTAGTTGCGTGTTCACGCAAAATACTCACTGTCACTGATGTTCCTTTTTTACCTCGCAATTTCTGTGCAGCTTCCCATGTATTCATACCTTTTGTGGATTGTCCATCTATCTCTATGATTTTATCACCCGGCTTGATTCCTGCATTCCAAGCTGGCGAATCCTGAACAGGACTTACCACGGTTATTATTCCATCCTTGAGTGTTATTTCCATTCCAACCCCCTCAAATTCTCCTGAGGTTTCAATCTGTAGTTCCTTTGTTGCTTCAGGTTCAAGAAAGGCACTATATGGATCAAGAGAAGAAAGCATGCCTTTTAGTGCACCATAAATCAATTTTTTATCATCTACCGGGTTAACATACTCCCTTTTTACGATATTTATTACGTTAACAAATCGTTCCAGTTCTCTGTAGAGTTCTTCTTCATTTTTTCTTGCCTGTGATGTCTCAAGGTTAAAGCCCAGTAAAAAGCTGAGTAATACAAAACCGACGGTCCATATTACTAACTTCCTTTTCATTTTAACTCCTTTCTTTCTTAAGTGTTTTCAGATAATTTCTCCAGTAGAAGTTTTCTCACCATACCAGGGTTTGCTTTGTTATTAGATTTTTTCATAATCTGTCCTATCAAAAAACCTATTGCCTGAGTTTTTCCAGATCTATAATCATTGACCGCCTGAGGATATTGCAAGATTACTTCCTGAATAAATTTTTCTATTTTGTCTCCATCAGATATCTGAATAAGGTTTCTTTCCTTCACAAGGGCCTCGGGATCTCGACCATTTGAAAAAATTTCACGAAGAATCGTTTTTCCTGTGTTATTACTTATAGTACCTTGCTCAACCATACTTACAATTTTGGCAAGGAATTCTGGAGTAAGTTTGCATTCATTGATACTGCAATGGTTTTCCTTCAGTAATCCTAGTAATTCTGTTTGAATCCAATTTGCGATCTGCTTTGGTTTTTTACAATATGACAGGGCATTTTCAAAATAATCTGCTATTAATTTCTCTGACGTTAAAACACCTGCATCATAAGCAGAAAGATTGTATTCCCTTTGAAATCTTTGCTCCCTGTCATCAGGCAATTCGCCTATTTCTGAACGAACCTTATTTATAAAATCGTCCGAGACATTGAATGGGAGAAGATCAGGCTCTGGAAAATATCGATAGTCATGTGCCTCTTCTTTTGTTCTCATACCTTTTGTTATCTGAAGTTCCTCATCCCATAGTCTTGTTTCTTGAACCACAGGTATGCCTTTTTTTATCGTTTCAATAATTCTTTTTTCTTCAAAAGCAAGCGCACGTCTTACAGCTTTAAAAGAATTCATGTTTTTCACTTCAATTTTTGTCCCAAGTTTATTTTCTGAACTCTTTTTCACTGAGATGTTTGCATCGCATCTTAAAGAACCTTCTTCCATATTACAGTCACTAACGCCTATGTAAGAAATAATCCTTTTGAGCTTCTCAAGAAATTTTTCGGCTTCCTCAGGACTTGAAATTTCAGGTTTTGTCACTATTTCCATCAGTGGTATACCGGATCTATTGAAATCAATCCAGGACCACATACCTGTTTTTTCATCGTGTATAAGTTTTCCAGTATCTTCCTCAAGGTGTATCCTGGCAATACCAATTTTTTTTCCACTGACATCAAGGTATCCCTCAACTGCAATCGGATCAAGATACTGGGATATTTGGAAATTTTTAGGTAGATCCGGATAAAAGTATGATTTTCTGACAAACACAAATTCATTATTTATTTTACAATTCAAGGCTGCAGCGGTTTTCAGTCCTAACCAAATTGCCTTTTCATTTACGACAGGGAGTGCACCAGGAAGTCCAAGACAAACCGGACATACCTGGGTATTTGGTTCGCTTCCAAATTTCGTCGAACAGCCACAAAACATTTTTGAATATGTCAAAAGTTCTACGTGGACTTCCAATCCTATTATTGTTTGATATTCTTTCATTTCAAACCTGGAAGGCTGTTGCTAAAAGTTTTACACTCAGATTTTTACCTGGACCCAAGGTTAACTGGTAACCTTCTTTTACTGCTTCAGAAAGCATGGGTTTACCCGAAAAGGGTTCAAGTGCAATATTATATGTACGGCCATACCAGGGATAACCAAAACTTCCACGTGCCACCCGCCAGTACCAGAGGTATCTAAAAATTTTTTCAGGAAATTCAAGCCTGAAGCCCAATGAAAGATTGGGGTTTATTATTTCGTATTTTCCTTCCTCAAGGTCTGAAAGGAATATTACATCTGATACTTTTGCGTCAGGTGCAGGTACTCTGCTTAAGTCTACCATTTTTCCATCAACACCTTCAACCTCAGGCCAGGTACCAGTACCCTGTTTTAAATCTGTCAGAGAAATTCCATCTCCGGGAATTACCTCCACTTTTGCTTTTTTAATTTTTATTTTGCAATTTCCGCTTATGAATGGCTCACCAAAGGCAGGATGATGTCCCCACAGAAAGTCTATGTCCTCGCCTGCTTCATTTGTCACGGTTTCTTGAATTTCAAGTTCAGGATAACCTGACTGCATGGTCAAGACCTTCTCAAGATAGAAGGGTGTTCGTAAGGTTCTGACAAAAAATTTTATTCTCAAAATTTTTGAGTTTGATTCTAGTATTTCATATTCCCAGGGAAGAGTTGCAACTTCTCCGTGGAGTCCTATGTCAGCACCTTTATATTCACATGGTCTTCCGGCATTTGGAAAACATTCCTGCCAGCCCCCGGGGTAGTAGTCAATAAACTTTCCAAGTTTTCCATGAATGGTTTCAGGAAACCCCTGTTTATAAAGTGGAAATGGGCTTCGCCACATAAAATCAACGTCTTTAGGTTTATACAAAAATTCGACAATATCTGTTCCTTTATCGACAAGGATTCCTATTCTTAAAAGCTCATTCTCCATAAAAAGAATTCTGCCAAGTTTCCAGTCATAACAAGCCCATCTGCAACCGGATTTGTTCGAAAACATTTCAGTTTTGCTCCTCTTCAATCCAATAGGCTTCTCCACCATTTAAAAAGGTTCTTGCACAAATGAGATGCTTTTGATAATAATTTTCATCAAGATTGGCAACAACAACTTTTCCTGACTCCCTACTTGCGTGTATAAATTTGTTCTCACCTATATAAATGCCAACATGATTGATCCTTCCCTTATGCCCAAAAAAAAGTAAATCGCCGGGTTTAATCGCGCTAAGTGGAACAATTTCTCCTTTTTTTGCTTGCTCCCTTGATGTTCTTGGAAGATTTATTCCAACCGCTTCATATGATTTCTTTACAAGTCCTGAGCAATCTATTCCTTTTTCAGACATCCCACCTAACCTATAAGGCGTATTGATAAAATTCAATGCATTTTCAATTATTTTTGATGCAAGAATTGTAGATGTATGATTTGTTTTTTCTTTTTCTGATACAGAAGTGTCTACAACAGTTGTTTCATTAATATCGGCTATTTGAGGTATTACAAGGGTCTGTCCAACCTTTATACGCCCGTCATATAGAAGATTTGTTTCTTTAAGGGCAGCTACACTTATCCCGAATTTTGAAGCAATTGACTCAATAGTATCTCCAATTTTTACATTGTAATAAATTTTTGGAGAAACAGGTGCAATTGGAGTGGGATTTACAATCACAGGCGGTATTTCTTTAACGATTTTTGCTACTATTATAGTTCGCCCAGGATGTATTGTGTTTGATTTTAGATTATTCAGCTTTTTTATACTTGCAACTGATGTACTGTATTTTTTTGCAATTGAAGCAAGTGTTTCGCCCTTTTTGATTTTATGGTACTTATTTATTACGATTTTTGAAGGCAGATCCGCAATGTCATCACTATTATCGTTTTCAATTTCTTCCTTTTGGGATAGTACAAAAACCTGTTGAGTTTCTGTTTCTAATATTTTCTTTTCCTGATAAAGAATAAGTTTTTGCCCCACACTAAGTTTGTTGTCACTTAAATTGTTTATTTTTTTTATCTCATCGATAGAAAGTCCTGTCTTTTTACTAATAGAAGAAAGGGTATCGCCCTTCTTTACATAATAAACATTGGATTGTTCGGTAGATGAGTGAATTGGTCTGTTGTTTGCAGTCTGCACATCCTTCTTTAGTACAAGTTTTTGTCCGGGGTAAAGTTTATCTGATTCAAGATTGTTATAAGATTTTAATTTTTCGACTGAGATTTTTGTTTTTTCACTAATAGAAGAAAGGGTGTCGCCTTTTTTTACAACATAAGTATCATCATTTCTTTGCTTTGTTTCATATTTTTTAACAATAATATTTTGCCCAGGGTAAATTTTGTTATTTGAAATGTTGTTCCATTTTTTTAATTGCTCTATCGATGTATTGTATTTTGTTGCCAAGCTCGACAATGTTTCACCTTTTTTCTTTACATGGCGCTGAACAATTTCATTGGCTAGGGAAAAATTTGTCAAAAACATTGCTAAAGAGACGATGATTAGTTTTTTCATTCTTCCCCCTTTTCCAAAGGCTCAAACATTTTTGCGATTTCCTTTTTCTTTTCTTCAAGGTATATATCAATTTTCGATTTTAAACCTTCCATTCCCTCAAGAATTGATATTCTCTCAGCAAGTTTTTCTTGCTCTTCAATAATAATTGTAAGGGCTTTGGCAAGTGGGTCAGGCAGTTTGGAGTGGTCAAGGTCAACTTTTCTTGCAGGATGAACTCCAGCAACCCTGGCAGGTACACCCACAACAGTAGCACCTGGTGGCACGTCTTTTATTACCACTGACCCTGCACCGATTTTTGCACCCTCTCCTACTTCTATTGCTCCGAGTATGATAGCTCCTGCTCCTATTACTACATTATCCCTTATGGTTGGGTGTCTCTTTTTCTTTTCAAGAGATGTTCCACCCAGCACCACTCCCTGATATAATAACACATCATTGCCAATTTCGGAAGTTTCACCTATAACAACTCCCATTCCATGGTCTATGAAAAATCTTCTTCCTATTTTTGCTCCTGGGTGTATCTCAATACCAGTTAAAAATCTTGCAAGATGGGAAATAAATCTTCCAAAGGTTTTTGCTCCATGTGTCCAAAAGAAATGAGATATACGATGCAGCCATACTGCATGTAATCCTGGATAGCACAGCAATACCTCAATTATGTTTCTTGCAGCAGGATCCTTCCTGAATACAGTCTGGATGTCTTCTTTTATCCTCGCTATCATAATAGTTGTAATCCGGGATTTTCCATAACCATTTTCAATCTTTGTAGAAATGCTCCACCGTATGCACCATCCACAACTCTGTGGTCAAGCGAAAGCGAAACCCACATAATCTTACCAATGGTTATGTTTTCACCTATTATTACGGGCTCTTTTTCTATTGAACCAACCGCCATTATAGCAGTTCCAGGAGGGTTAATAATTGCTTGGAATTGTGTAACCCCAAACATTCCAAGATTGGTAATTACAAACCTACAATTTTCGACATCATCTTTTTTTAGCTGTCCACTTCGTGCTTTTTCCACCAACTCATTTCTAAGTTTCGAAATTTCCTCCATGTTTTTTTTCGACGCTTCTCTTATAACAGGTACAACAAGTCCATTGTTGGTATTTACGGCGAGTCCTATGTCCACTGAGTCATACCTGCGAACTTCTCCATTTACATAGGCTGAGTTGAGAAGTTGAAAATTTTTTAATACTCTGGAAACAAAAAACACGATAAAATCAGTATACGTGAAATCCTTACCCTCCGCCTTCATAATTTCTTTGAGTCGCTCAATGTTGTTCATCAAAATTTTTGTCGAAAGGTAATAATGGGGAATATTTTGTTTGCTCCACAATAGTTTCTCTGCTATGATTTTTCTAACAGGGGACAACTGCTCAGTTTCAAATTCTGATCGTGTTTTACTCTGTATCGCTGCGTAGTTTTCAACATCCTTTTTTTCTATCCTTCCACCTTCTCCGGTTCCTTTTACCTCTTCCAGTTTGATACCAAGTTCCTGAGCAAGCCTTCTTGCCGCAGGACTTGCTATTATTCTTTTTTCAACATGTGGTTTTTCACTTTGAATAGTAGTCTTTTCTTCAATTTTTTCTTTTTCCGGCTTGATCCCTGCTTTTTCCTGACCCTTTTCAATAGGAACTTCTTCATCCATGGAATCGGCAATGTAGCCGATAACCGTTGTTACAGGAATTGGTTTATCTGAAGGTTGAACAAGAATTTTTCGCAAAAAGCCATCATACTGCGATTCAACCTCAAAATTTGTTTTGTCACTCATTACTTCAAGAATAACTTCTCCTTTTTTTACGATGTCGCCCTCATTTTTTAGCCACTTATTGATATAGCCTTCTTCCATTGTTTCGCCAAGTTTCGGCATAATAATTTCATGTATCATTTCATTACCTCCATTATACCTTCAACGATACTTTCCACAGAAGGGATTGCCAGTTTTTCAAGATTTGGTGCCTTGGGCATAGGTACATCAGCACCTGCAATCCTTTTTATTGGTGCATCAAGATAATCAAAGCATTCTTCAATTACTGTCATTCCTATTTCTGCTCCTGCTCCAGCGGTTTTTGTATCTTCTTCAACAATTACTACCCTATTTGTTTTCATAACAGATTTTCTAATTGTTTCTCTATCAAGTGGTAGAAGCGTTCTCAAGTCAACAACCTCTACACTTATTCCTTCTTTTTCAAGAATTTCTGCTGCCTGAAGTGAAAAAAGGAGCATCCTTGAATAAGTTAGAATTGTAATGTCATTACCATGTCTTTTTATTTCTGCTTTTCCAATTGGCGTCAAGTATTCACCATCAGGCACAGGACCCTTTGTGTTATAAAGCATCTTATGTTCTATAAAAACCACAGGATTATTGTCCCGGATGGAACTTTTTAGCAGTCCTTTCGCATCAACGGGGGTTGCAGGCATAACAACCTTAATACCTGGTATATGCATTAGCCACGCCTCAAGACTCTGAGAGTGATGTGCACCAAGTGTTCTTCCTGCGCCACCCTCAGTCCTTATGGTTAGAGGAACAGTACATTTTCCTCCAAACATGTACCTTATTTTGGCAACCTGGTTGTTCAATTGATCCATACACAATCCGATGAAATCAATATACATTATTTCTACCACAGGTCTGTATCCTAAAAGTGCAGCGCCAAGTCCTGTTCCAACGATTGCCGCTTCAGATATTGGTGTATCTCTGACTCTGTCCTCTCCGTATTTATTCAAAAGTCCAGCAGTAACGCCATAGGCGCCTCCATATATCGCGATGTCTTCACCCATAAGAAAAACCTTTTCATCTCTTGCCATTTCCTCATCAAGAGCTTCATTCAATGCCTGTCTATATGTTATCTCTCTCACATCCACTCCTTTTATACATAAAGATCGGTGTAAAGTTCTTCAGGATCTGGTAAGGGACTTTTTATTGCGTATTCTGTCGCCTCTTCTATTGCTTTTGTTACGGATGCTTCTATTTGCTTGACTTCATGTTCAGTTAGCCATCCTTTTTGGATGCAGATTTTTGCAAAATTTGGGATAGGATCCTTTTCCTTGTAGAATTTTTCCTCTTCTTTCGTTCTATATACACGGGGATCACTCCTACTATGACCATAATATCGATAGGTGTTACAAACCAGTAGGCATGGACCATTTCCATTTCTCACGTATTCAATCCATTTGGTTGCTGCTTCTTTTACGGCAAGAACGTCCATACCATCAACCACTTCTGCCGGCATATCATATGCTGCAGCTCGCTTTTTAAAATCCTTAACTGAACATGCCCTAAATATCGACACGCTCATTGCATAAAGATTATTTTCGCATAGATACAGCACAGGCAACTTCCACAAAGAAGCCATGTTCATGCATTCGTGGGTTATTCCATTATTAAGAGCGCCATCACCAAAGAAACAAACAACAATCTTTGAGCTTTTTGACATTTTTAGCGCAAGAGCAGCACCTGTTGCGATACCAAGTCCTCCAGCAACAATTCCGTTTGCTCCAAGGTTTCCCTTATTAAGATCGGCTAGATGGAGCGAACCACCCTTTCCTTTGCACACGCCTGTTTTTTTCCCAAGAATCTCTGCCATTAATGCATTCAAATCTCCATCCTTGGCAATAGCATGTCCGTGTCCCCGATGAGTGCTGGTGATATAATCATCAGGGTTAAGACTGGAAATCACACCAACAGCAACTGCTTCCATTCCAGCATAAAGATGGGAACCGCCTTCAGCAATATTTTTAGCAAGGAGTTCCATGATCTTATCTTCAAATTGCCTTATCTCCATCATCTGTCTTAAAAGCCTTGCTGCTTCCTCCTTTGATGGTTCATACATTTTTTCACCCCTTAATTAAGGATTAACGATTATCTTCATTGCCTTTCTTTCTTCTACTTCTTTCAGACCTTTTTCAAGTTCTTCAAGTGGAATTTTTTTACTGATATACCTTTCTATCTGGAATCTTCCAGATGCAATGAATTCAAGAGCCATTTTATTATGAAGTGGAGTTGAACCATGTGTTCCAGTTATAAAGCTTTCTCCATAATGAAGAATGTTGGTGTTTAGTTTTGCAAATGGAGATTCTTTTGGCAATCCACCAAAGAAATTTACTGATCCCCTTTTGGCAACAAGTTCCAAAGATTGTTCCTGTGCTTCTGGGACTCCGACTGCGACTATAACCCTGTCTGCCATTCTTCCATTTGTGATATCAGCCAAAAACTCCTTTAGATTGATTTCCTTAGAGTTTATGGTAATTGCTCCTGTAAATGATGCCATTTCCAATCTTTGTTGTACTATATCGGTGAGAATTACTTTTGATGCCCCAATATTTTTTGCCAGCTCTGCATGTAAACATCCAATGGGTCCTGCTCCAAGAATTAAGACTGTATCTCCCATTTCTACTTTACTTAGTTGCTGTCCATTTATTACGCAAGCCAATGGTTCTGCAATGGCTGCATGATCAAAGCTTACCCCCTCAGGTATTTTATTTACGCAGCCATTTTTAACAGCTGTTTCTGGTACTATCATGTACTCAGCAAAGCCACCATCAAAATGGTATCCTATCGCTTTTAGATTATCACACATTGATTGCCATCCCTTTCTACAATAGTAACAACTACCACATGGGATTGCAGGAGCCACTGCCACCCTGTCTCCTTCTTTGTACCCAACAACATCTTTTCCTATTTTTTCAACTATCCCGCTTAGTTCATGTCCTGTAACCCTTGGAAATACTATGTGTTTGTGTCCATGATGATAGACTTTTATGTCTGTTCCGCAGATCGCACAACTTTTTATTCTTATAAGAATTTCATGATCTCCTGGGGAGGGAATTATTCTATCTTCAATCTCAAGTCTTTCAATGTCTTTAAGTACCGCTGCTTTTGCCATTTACTACTCCTAGTAATAGCAGATATTTAGTTAATTATAGCACTCTTTCCCAGATTTTCCAAAACTCAATGTATTTCTGTTTTATAAGGCAAAAAATTTTTGTGTCAGGACAAAGCCCTGAAATATTTTGGAGTACATAATCTACACCGTAATTTTTTAGCAACGAGATTAGTTTTTGACTTTCAGCATCTGTTGGTTCGTTATAGTATAGACAACATGCAGCAAAAAAACAAATATTTTCCGGAAAAATACCCTGTTGCTGGCAAAGCTTGGCTGCACCAATTATCCTGTCTTCATTACCCATCTTTCTTATTGGTTCTCTTCCTACTCTTGCTATAGTATCCCCAAGTGCCTTATTAGAAAATCTTGAAAGAAGGTCGTTGTAATAATCATCCAATTCTTCTGCTGGAACATTGTATCTTTTATTTATTGCCTGTTTGATTTCGAGATATGCTTTTTTTAAAAGATTTTTTATTTTTTCATCTTCAAGAGCCTGCCAGATAAAATTGTATCCCTTTAGGTGCCCTGCATACGCAAGTGCTGCGTGGGTAAAATTGTGTATATAAAGTTTCATCGCTTCATAGGGTTCAATATTTTCAACAAAAAGAAAATCCTTGATTTCAGGCAGTTCACCCTTAAACATGCCTTTGGCAACAGGCATTGTTTTATAAGGCTCCGCAAGTATTATTAATGGGTATTGCCTTTTAAGTTCCTCCGGTACAATAGGAATCATTCTTCCTAAAACTGTCTCCACAAGTCCAACCTTGTCTGTAAAATATGCAATAGCATTATGTTCAAGATTCTCCAGCAGCATCTGTCTTAAAATTTTGCTTGCGTCTTTTATATTTTCTCCGATGATAATATCCAGGTAAGAATCAGGAGCCTTTATTGATTTTTCTTCTATGATTTTTTTTAGAATCGGGATGAGCTGTTTAACATTATTAACGCCAACAGAAAAACTTATAAGGTTAACATCAATTGAAGTATCAACAATTTTTGATAATTCTGTACTCTTTATTCCAGAAATGTTCTTAATAGTCAGTTTTTCAGTGTTTTCAGCTACTAACCAGAGTGGATATTCTTTTTTTTTATTCAGAGTTTCAATAATATCATCAATAACATCGACAAAAATTATATGATATCCAGATTCATAATAAAGCTGTCCAAAAAACCCCCTTCCAATATTTCCTGCACCAAAATGCAAAACCTTTTTCATAACAGCTTTATTTTAGCATCGAATTGGTTCCTCCAACAAAATTTTTGTGATATAATAAAATTTTAGGGGCAGTAGCTCAGCAGGGAGAGCGCCAGAATCGCACTCTGGAGGTCGCCGGTTCAATTCCGGTCTGCTCCATGTTCTTTTTTGAAAAACACTAAGATGAAAAAAATGGTCCTTGTATCTAACGACGATGGCATTTTTGCGGATGGTTTAAATATTTTGTGCACTGCACTTTCTTCTGATTTTGATGTTGTTGTTGTTGCTCCTGACTCGGAAAGAAGCAATGTAGGACACGCAATAACTTTAAGTATGCCGTTGAAGGTTGAACAGGTTCGAATGCCATGTGGAATGATTGGCTATAGCGTCAATGGGATGCCGGCGGATTGCATAAAGATTGCGGTCGCAAGTTTGTTAAACAGAAAACCCAACCTTGTAATTTCGGGAATAA
>JAMWCC010000022.1:34378-60779 GCA_023818375.1 Candidatus Omnitrophota bacterium
CATTAATAATGGACTACCTGAAGGCGTCGTTCTTAATGTCAATGTTCCACAAGGAAAGCCACTTGGTGTCAAGGTGGTTCCACTTAGTAAGGCGAGATATCGTGAGTATTACGAGAAAAGGGTTAATCCGAGGAAAAAGGTTTATTACTGGTTAACTGGTGAGTTCATTGAAGAAACAGATATCGGGCAATCGGATATCAAAGCACTAAGAGAAGGATTCATAACAATTACGCCTCTAACTATTGACATGACAAGTTACGAGTCTTTGAAAGTAATTTCAGGATGGTTTTTTGATAATTTTAACGCGGGGGTATAATGTCCATCACATTAAGGCCAAATATCAGAAAACGAAGAAAAGTACATGGCTTTAGGAAAAGGATGAGTACAAAATCTGGAAGAAAAATTTTATCCAGAAGAAGAAAAAAAGGAAGAAAAGCACTTACTGTATGAAGAAGGCAATATCCGAAGTAATCAAAAAAGGGAAAAAGTTCGAAACAGACAATTTTATATTCTATATTGGCGATGTGGATTCTGAAATGTTAAAATTATGCTTTAAAATTAGCAAAAAATATGCTGGCTCAGTTGAAAGGAACCGTATCAAAAGGATATTTAGAGATCTTATTAAAAAATCTTTGAACAAGGGCGATATAGTTATAAAAGCGAAGTCTTCTTGTCAAAGTTTGACAAAACAAAGTATAGAAGAACAATGGAAAAGGATATTAAAACAGATTCTTTTGGGTCAATCTTGATTTTTTTGGTCAGGGTTTATCAAGTTTTTATTTCGCCAATACTTGGTAAAAATTGCAGATTTTATCCTTCCTGTTCCAATTACTTTATAGGCGCAGTAGAAAAATTTGGCTTAATTAAAGGTATCTTTTTGTCTTTTAAGAGAATTGTAAAATGCCATCCTTTCCACCAAGGTGGATATGACCCATTACCAGAAGGAACTCAAAAATGAAGGAAGAAACAAGAATTTTTATTGCTTTTGCCCTTTCTCTAGCTGTCATAGTGCTTTTTAGCATGATGCCATCTTGGCATAATAAAAAAGATTTTCAATCACAAGGTCCCAAGTATCCTGCTTCCGATGATATAGAAAAAATAGATAATTTTCAAATCTCAGAAAAAAAGACGGAAATAAAAAATGGACTATACACAGCAGAAATTGATCTTCTTGGAGGAAAGATTGTTTCATTTTCTCTTGAAAGGTACACAAGACCAGGTGAAAAAAGTTTCATCTTCTTTCAAAGAGGTAACACATTACTTGACCTGGTTAATGGAGAAACCCAACAATTGGTTTATCAAAAAATAGAAAATGTAACAGAAAACTCTCTTGTGCTTAGTGCAAAAAGAAACGGGGTTGAAATTGAAAAGCTTTTACAGTTTTCACCCTCAAAATATTCAATGAATGTTTTCATCAAGTTGAAAAACAGTACTGATAAAACTGTGAGCATTCCCGGTCTTACCCTTTCTCTTGGTTCAGTTCCTTTGGATAGAAAAAATCCTGAAGATGCTTCAATAGAGTTTATGGTTGTAAATAACGGCAAACCTACCAAGTTTAATGTTGCAAGACAGATGAAGGAAAAATTTTCAGGGACTACCTGCAGTGTTAGAACAAGATACCAGATGTATTATTTTAAAACAGAACAACCTGTCGAATTTTATGTTGAAAGCAAATCATCCATAATAAACTGGGGTATTCATATTCAGTCTTTTGAAATTGACAAAAGTCAGGAATGGAAGTTTCCTCTTACAATGTATATTGGCCCTTCAGATTATTTTATTGCAAAAAATGAAATCAAAGATATTAGAATTTTCGGAACAGGTTTTTTTGTCTCCATGGGGAGGTTTATTTTTTATATTCTCAGTTCAATTCATAAAGTTATCCCAAACTGGGGTTTTGCTATCATAGTACTTACCATCTTGATTAAGCTAATATTTTTTCCGCTCACAAGAAGTAGTCTGCGCTCTATGAAGCAAATACAAAAGTTGAGACCTTATCTTCAGGACATACAAAAGAAGTACAAAGATAATCCTCAACTAATGCAAAAAGAGATGATGAATCTCTATAAAACCTATAAGATAAATCCTTTTGGTGGCTGCCTTCCGATGCTCGTTCAGATTCCAATATTTGTAGGTTTTTTTCTTGCTTTGAGAACTTCACTATGTCTTAGGGGCAGTATATATCTTAGGGGCAGTGGTTTCATACTCTGGATAAAGGATCTTTCCTTGCCAGACACAGTTGCAAGGATTGGTTCTATACCGATAAATATTTTGCCTGTACTAATGTTTATAACATCATTTTTACAACAAAGGCTGACCCCTGCAGTTGATCAATCTCAAAAGATTATGAATGTGGTGCTACCCTTAATGATGCTGGTTTTATTCTATAATTTTTCTTCCGGTTTGTTACTTTACTGGGTTACAATGAACATTGCGGGTCTTGTTGAGCAATATTACATTTACAAGATTGCAAAGAGATAAACTAAGACTTTTTAATCTTATTCAATAACAACATTGATGCTTTCAACTCTGCTTCCTTTTTTGTTTTTCCAGTTGCTTGTGCCGAGTATCTGGTATTCTTAATGCTTACCGAAATTAAAAATCTTCTTCTATGCGGTGGTCCATATATCTTTTTGACCTTATAATCTGGAGTTACTCCAAACCTTTCATAAGCGATTGTTTTTAAAAGTCCTTTGTAGTCACGAAGTGGTGCAATCTCATGGCTTAAAATAAATTTTTTTATAAATTTCTTTGCTGAGACAAAGCCTCCGTCAAGATATATGGCGCCGATTAAGGATTCAAGAACCTGATCAAGCCGTGGATCCTTGAGTCCTATATGCCTTAGTCCTTCGCCAAGGGACAGTTTTTTTCCTACCTTTTGTAGAAAATTTTTATTAACATATGCTGACTTTAGTTCTGTGAGAAATTGTTCATCCTCAAGGGGATTTTTTTTGAAAATTTCAACCGAAACAACAAAATTTAATACAGCATCTCCAAGAAATTCAAGTCTTTCATTTGACTCAACAAGGTATCGATGTGCATAAGATGAATGAGTAAGTGCTGTAATTAAGAGTCCAGGATCTTTGAATTTATATCCACATTTTTTTTCAATTTTGATTATTTCCTGCAAAGGAATGTTCCTGTTAAAATTAGAAAAAGAACACTAATTCCAATTTCTTTCACCGATGCATAAAACGGATTCTTAACATCTTTTTTACTTAGATAAATCTCCATAACACCTTCTACCATTATATTTTGTCCATTTTTCTCAAATAATTCAAAATAACCATCAGGGGTTGAAAAACCAGTAATCCCAGTGGTTGACACCTGAACTACCGGTCTACCTGTTTCAATTGCTCTAAAAATATTATGTGCAAAATGCTGATAAGGACCAGCTGATCTATTGTACCAGGAATCATTTGTTATTGTTACAAAGAAGTTCGGGTTGTATTTTAAGTTAGTCTGAACAAGAAAAGGGAAGATATTTTCAAAACAGATCAAAACAGAAAAATTAATTGAATTTAACTTAAATGTTGTTGTGGAATCTCCTGGTGTTAATTCTGGTATTTCTCCAGCAAATTTTTTGTACAAACTTCTAATCAGACCTAACCTTGACAAAGGAACATACTCTCCAAATGGTACCAGGTGGATTTTATCATACTTGGTAAAACTTCCATTTTTGAATAAAAATGCGCTGTTGTAAATACTCTCATCTTTTTTACTCAATGTACCCATAAGTATAGGAAAATCAAAAGATTTCTCCAGGAGATTTTTAAAAGCTGTGTGTTGTTCTGTCAAAACAGAGGGATAACTACTTTCAGGCCATATGACCAGATCAGGTTTTCCTCTTATAGTATTAGTTAACCTAAAATACTTCTCAAAGGATTCTTCAGGAATCTGTCCAAAATAGCCTGCATTGCCCTGTATTGCAGCAATTCTTATAAATGCATGAGTGTTTGTTTTTTGCGAAAATAATAAAGGTATATAAGCCAAGGTTGTTATAGATAATAAACAAATTAGCAATGGAAAAAACTTTTTCTCCTTTATTGCAATATGGATTGAAATATTTGTTCCCATTACTAATGCTGAAAGACCTGCGGTACCTATTATTGATGCAATTCTTGCGGTTGTTGGAAAAGACCACTGAGATAAAGATAGTGGTAACCAAGGAAACCCAGTGAAGAGATACTGAATAATAAGCTCAAGAAAATACCATAAACTCATTCCATATATAATTCTCAGGTTAGGTGGAAAAGAAAAAATTAACCAAAAGAAAATTGCCCAAAAAAAAGCCAGATAAAAAGCTATAAATAGATAATAGGCTTTTGCCACTGTAGAGATCCAATAAAGTGATGTGGCGTAAAAGATAAATCCGGCCAAAAATCCAAGCAAAAATTTACCTGCACTAGTTTTTTTTATTTCAATAAGTAGCAAAATTGGTACAAAACCAAAAAATGCAACAAACCAAAATTTTGAAGGAGGGTATATTAGATAAGAAAATAAGCCAGATATAAAACAGATAAGGATAATAGCGAATTTTTTCAATCTAAAATTTTCTCCCTGAAAAACTTTCCGAGTTCTACAAGCTGTTGTTGTTCTGGGACAAATTTTATATAAAATCCAGTATGCGGAACCTCGAAACCTGCTTCTTTCAGCATTGCTTCAAATTTTCTTAAAGGGAACTCTGCCCATCCATACGAGCCAAATGTCCATGCTTTTCTGCCAATGAATTTTAAACCTGATAGGTATGTAATTAATCCAGCCATTTCAGGCAAAATCTGATTGTGAAGTACAGATGTGCCGAAAACTAATATTTTTGCTTCTGGAATTTCTCCGACAATGTCTGATATGTGCTTTATACTTAAGTTCATCATTTCGGCCTCGTATTTTTTTTCAACTGCTTCAAGATAGCACCTTTCTGCCATCTTTTTTGTTGATCCCCACATTGTGGCATAGACTATTAAAATTTTCTGTCCTGCTTCATTTCCTGCCCATTTTGAATATTTTTCAACAATGGTTTCAATCTGTACACGATCTCTCCATATCAAACCATGTGAAGGTAAAATCATTTGAATATCCAGAGAATCAAGGGATGACAAAACTTTTTTAACTGAACTGGCATAAGGATTCACTATATTTGCGTAGTATTTTCTCGCCTCTCTTAAAACTATGTCCAGACCAACCTCATCAACAAAAAATTTTGTGCTTGCTATGTGCTGCCCGAACGCATCATTTGAAAAAAGAAGTTTCTTGTCGGGAAGATATGTTACCATTGAATCTGGCCAGTGAACCATCGGAGTTAAAAAGAATTGAAGCGAAATATTCCCAATTTTGAGTGTTTGTTTGTCCTGGACAACTATAATTTTTGAAAACTCTCGGTGGAAATGTCTTTCAAGGTTCTCCTTTCCTTTTTGAGAACATATAAGAGTCGCACCTGATCTTTCTAAAAGTTTTACAATGAGTCCCGAATGATCAAGTTCTGCATGATTTGAGATTACATAGCTGATTTTTTTAATAGGAACGATTGATTCAAGCATTTTGAAAAATTGTTCCTCGCAATAATACTTTGCTGTATCAATCAATATATTTTCTTCGCCTTTGCACAAATATGCGTTGTAAGTAGTTCCATACGGTGTTGAATAACCATGGAATGTTTTAAGGTCCCAATCAACGGTTTTTATACAATATACATCCTTCACAATTTCCATAAGTTCTCCCTATGATAATGGTTCAAATTCATCCTTTCCTGCACCGCATTCTGGACATGTCCATGAATCAGGCAGCTGATCAAACGAAACACCTGGTGAAATATTTTGAGTTTCGTCTCCTTTCTCAGGATCATACACATATCCACATACTTTGCATACATACTTCATTTCACGCTCCTTTTGTATAACCAAAAATTTTTTCTGTTTTTACATTTTCAATTGTACCGATAATCTTAATTTGGCTAATGATTGTGTCAACCATTGAAGGTGGACCACATACATAAATTTTTCTTTCATTAATGTCCGTTAAACAAATTCTGATTTTATTAAAATCCAAGATTCCGCAAAAAATCTGTTTATCATCAGGTGTATTTGCTAAATCTTCTATAAAATAAAAAATCTTTAAATTCAATTGTGATTGGAAAAAACTTAACTCTTTTTGAAAAGGAATGTCGTCCAAAAATTTATTACCGTAAAAGAGTGAAAAGTCTCTTGTTTCTAATTTCAAGAAGGCATCTTCAAGGATACTGAAAACAGGGGTTATACCAATTCCACCAACGATAAAAGCAATCTTGTTTTCATTGTCTTGAAGAAAAAAGTTTCCGAAAG
The DNA here is from genome assembly GCA_023818375.1 of Candidatus Omnitrophota bacterium. Classification (GTDB taxonomy): domain Bacteria; phylum Ratteibacteria; class UBA8468; order B48-G9; family DTJG01; genus DTJG01. Next base: position 40,696 of record JAMWCC010000022.1, read on the forward strand.
GACCTTCAATAACAACTTTTTCATCTGCCTTGATGTTAAAAAACTTTCTTGAAAAATTGCTTTGAGTATCCCGTTTTGTAAACTCTAAATAATTCCTTAAAGGCGAAGAGGAAATCGATAAGTATTTACTATCACCATTAATTTTAATTTTAGCAAATTGCCCTGCTTTGAATTTAAAACCTTCTGGTTTTTCAGTTCTAATGCTTTTGACCGACAGTGTTCTTGCTATGGTCTCAATCACTGAACAACTGTATTCCATGGACATAGGAAAGCAGTTTATTTTTCACTAAACAATTTCTCAGCAACTTCTGCGTCAAGGCCTTTAAGCTTCTTTCCATATTCATATTTTTCAGCCCATACAGGATCCCAGAGTTCATGTATCTTTCTGGCATATTCATCAAGAAAGGCAGCACTTTCGGTAATTATGGCTTCTGCACCAGGATAAGAAGGCTTTGCACCTGTTTGTTTAACAATATTTCTAAGAACTTCGGGATTGTCTATAATCATACATGGACACATCAGGTTTTTCGAATATGGTTGATGTTTTTGAATTGTTTTAAAAAGATCACTCTGTAGTGCCTGCCTTATGGTAGTATCCCTTATATTATCCTTTGTAAAATGAGTGAAAACGCATGGCTCTATGTTTCCATGCGCATTAATATGAAAGTAAACTCTTCCACCAGCAATACAACCACCTGCCAGATGACCATCATTCCAGAAATCGGCAAGAATTATCGGTTTTGTGTTTCTGATATAATCAAGTCTTTCTCTTGCCCATGCTCTTTGTTCTGGTGTTGCCATTAAAGAGGTATCAGGTTTCCTTCCTATTGGAATATACTGAAAATACCAACCAAAAAGTGCCCCCTGCTCTATCATAAAATCAATAAAATCATCGCTGTAAATCACTTCTGTGTTGTACTTGGTGCAGGTAGCCGAAAAACCGAAAAGTACACCATTTTCTCTTAAACACTTCCATGCTTCTAGCAATTTTTCATAGACACCCGGTCCTCTTCGTTCATCCGTTTCTTTTTTAAATCCTTCAACACTGATTGCAGGTGCAACATTTCCTAGTTCTCTAAGTCTTTCAGCCAATTTACTATCGATAAGGGTTCCATTTGTATAGACAAGAAAAAACATATCATTGTGTTTTTCCCATAATTCAAGCAGATCTTGTCTGTAGAATGGCTCCCCACCACTTATAGTTACAAAGTAAATGCCAAGTTCTTTTGCTTCATTAAAAATTCTATCAATTTGCTCGGTTGTGATTACATCCTGTTTTGTATATTGAGCTGCATAACATCCAGTACATTTTAAATTACACTTCATTGTTGGACTTAATACAAAGAAAAATGGTGGTCTCCATCCTTCCTCTTTTAGTATTTGTTGTCTTCTCGCAGTTCCATCAAACATGGCATTAGCAAAAAGATTTGCTATCAGCTTTTTCTTAGGAACTGCCGAAAGCTGTTTGTTCAATCTTCTAACTATTTCGAGGGTTGGATGACCACTTTTAATTTTATCTTCAAGAACAATAATCCTTTCCCTAAAAGCAGGGTTTACTGAAGCTTTTTTAGCGATTGATAAAATTCGCAAGATGTTCCTATCTGATAGATACGGGAGAATCTTCAATACTCCAGAGAGGGCATGCTTTGCACTGTATTTTTTAATCGTTTTCTTCATTCCTGGCATTATTACCCTCCACTTTAATGGTTAAATTTCTATCAGTAAGGGACACTAATCTCATCTTCAATTTTTTTCTCTCATCGTCTGTTACCAGACATACAGAAAGTATAATAATTTGATCACCTATTTCAAAAAATCTTGCAGCGGGACCATTTAAACATATCTCACCTGAATTTTCCTTACCTTTTATTACATATGTTGTGACCCTTGCCCCATTATTTAAGTTTAGTACTTCCACCATATCTCCAGGTTTTATCTCTGCTGCTTCCAAAATATTGTTGGAAATAGTTATACTTCCATCATAATAAAGGTTCTTATCCGTGACAATACCACCTTTTATTTTTGTTCTACATACTGGATATAACATGTCATTCCCAGATTACGTTATCAATCAACCTTACGTTGCCAACCTTTATCGCAGCAAGGATCCCGGTATTTTTTTTGATACTCGTTACAGGTTTCAGGGTTTCAAGATCTACTGCTTCAATATACTGAAGTTCAACATTTTCTGTTTCGATTATCTTTTTTGACTCTTCCAAAAGAATCCTAACATCCGTAATTTTATATAATTCTACCATTTTTCTGATTTTATGTAAAGCTTTTGATAAAACACATGCCTTTTTTCTATCCTGGTCTGAAAGATAAACATTTCTTGAACTTGCGGCAAGTCCATCATCTTCTCTTACAGTAGGTACTGGAACAATTTCTAAGTTAAAGTCAAGGTCAGCAACCATTTTTCTTATTATTATAAGCTGCTGAGCATCCTTCCAGCCAAAGTATGCTCTATCCGGGCGAATGATATTAAACAATTTTGCGACAACTGTACAAACACCTTTGAAATGACCCGGTCTGAATACACCTTCGAGTTTTTCTGATAATATTGAAACATCAACCTGTGTTAAATGGGTATTATGGTACATCTCACTTATCGAAGGAATAAATGCTACATCAGTATCTGCCTGTTTCAATATTTCAATGTCTCTTTCAATGTCTCTTGGATACTTTTCAAAATCTTCAGTTGGACCAAACTGAAGCGGATTGACAAAGATTGACACGACTGTAAAACAGCCATCCATTTTTGCTCTGTTTATAAGAGAAACGTGCCCTTTATGGAGATAACCCATGGTTGGGACCAGACCAATGGTTCTTCCTTCACTACGAGCATTTTTGACTATTTCTTTTATTTCCAATTTTTTTTCTGCTATTAGCATCTTTAAACTCCTGCCAAATTTGTTTTATACTTTTCTTTAAATTTGGATGGACAAAATCCGGACATATTTCCATTAGTCCCTTTAACACAAATTCCCTTCTATCCAATCGTGGGTGCGGTATCGTAAGATTGTGTTTTTCTATTATTTTATTTCCATAAAAAAGAATATCAAGATCAATGGTTCTTTCACTATTTTTTTTATGATTTGCTGGCCTACCAAGATCTTGTTCGATAGATTGAAGAAACTTCAATAACATTTCTGGAGTCAATGATGTCTTTCCCATAATAACTCCATTCAGAAACCAACCACCCCTGACTCCTTCCTGGGGTTGTGTTTTATAAATTTTCGATATTTTAATCAACTCAACCTTTTCTGTAAGAAGTTCAATAGCCTTACTTATGTTATTTTTTCTATTTCCTTTGTTGCTTCCAATACCTATAAAAATTTCAACCATTTTCAGTAAGTAAAAAACAACCTGGAGTTTTTTTTATAAGCTGAAACTTTCTCAAAAAATTGATCTTTTCTTTAGGATAGATGAAATACAAAGCATTTCTTTTATTGTAAAACCCATCATTAAATTCAATGACCAAACGGTCATCATGATCACCAATGTGCTTAAGAATTTCTTTATCTATGAACTCACAGGCACGCATTAAATTTATAAGTTCAACACCCTGAGTTGTAATATTAATCCATATGATTGAATTATCAGTATCAATTGGAATGTTTTGGGATATCTCAAAGCCAATATATGAAGCAAGATCATTAAGTATAGCACTGTTTGACCAATAGATAGCTTTTTTCTTTGTTTTTTCTGTTATAGGACATATCCTTTCTACATTTTTATTTTGACTGTGAAACCATAGAAAATTGGCTGGATTTTCACCAAGGTCGACTCTAACCTTGTTTACTGGATGTTTGTCAAGAAGTCTAAATGAGTTGCTTATTATTCTGACAAGTGTTCTGAAAGAACCACCTTTAGGTAGACATTCCCTGAAATTTAGATTAATCAATTGAAAAGGATAATTCCAATTTACATATGGGTAGTTTCCAGGAAACCAAGCAAGAATCTGACCTGGTTTTACCACAACAAATTCAAAAAAGTCAAATGTTTTAAGGATTTCTTCAGCAAGAATTTTCGTCTCGCTTTCTGAAATATCTGGAATGTCCAGAACTTTCAATCCGTCGCAAGTCATAAAGTCGCCAAGGAAATAGGAGTAATTTAGATCTGTTTCTATTTTCTTCCCAAAAGCCCTAATTATACTTAAACCTGGAAACTTATCCAGCGGATACTGGAAAAAATCGAAATATTGCACTTCAGGAAGTTTGTGAGTAAAACTTTTTAGCCAGATTCCTTTTTCCTGGATGGTTTTAAAATTCTCTATGTCACATTTTTTGATAGGTAAACCATGGATTTTATCTTTGTAAAAAAGCTTGTAACCATTCAGGTAGGATACTATAATCTTTCTCCTTTAAGGTTATCAAACAAGTGTTGTATATTGCTGACAAAGTAGTCGACGTCAAAACATTCTCTTATTTCTTTTTCGGTGAGAAACTTCCTAACTTGCTCATCCATAAGAAGCAATTCAAGAAAATCTCTTTTTTCAGCCCTGCTTCTCATAGCATTTTTCTGAACAATTTCATAAGCCTGTTTTCTTGGTAACCCTTTTTCACAAAGTAGTAGTAAAACCCTTTGAGAAAATATAAGGCCGCGTGTCAATTGTATATTGTTAACCATAGCCTCTGGAAATACTTCTAATTCAGAAATAATTTTGTCTGTAAGATTGATAATATAATCAAGAAGTATTGTACTTTCAGGTAGAATAATTCTTTCAGTTGAGGAGTGGCTAATATCTCTTTCATGCCACAGCGCAACATTTTCCATAGCAACAATCGCATTTTTCCTTATGACCCGTGCAAGGCCGCAAATTCTCTCACACAAAATCGGATTTCTCTTATGGGGCATTGCAGAAGAGCCTTTCTGCCCTTTTCCGAAAGGTTCAGCCACTTCATTAATTTCTGTTTGCTGAAGTAACCTTATCTGCAAAGCGATTTTTTCCAAGGATGATGCAATCACGCCAAGAGTTGCGATGTATGAAGCATACCTATCGCGAGGAATAATCTGGGTAGAAAATAGTTCTGGTTTAAGTCCCAATTTTTTACAAACAATCTTTTCAACCTCTGGACTAATATTTGAATAAGTTCCAACTGCTCCTGATATTTTGCCAACACTTACTTCTGATTTTGCACCTTTTAATCTCTCGATATTTCTTTCTATTTCAAGGTACCAACCGGCTATCTTAAATCCGAAGGTAATTGGCTCGGCATGTACCCCATGGGTTCTTCCAATTTCAGCGAGATCTTTATATTTAAGTGCTTTGTCTTTTAAGGTTTGGGATAATCTCTCAAGATCCTTAATTAGAATGTCTGTAGCCTTTACAAGAAGAAGATTTGTGGCTGTATCAACCAAATCTGAAGATGTCATGCCATAATGAAAGTAGCGGCTCGCTTCACCAATTGTTTCCCCAATTTGTTCAACAAAGGCAATAATATCATGATTTGTGACTTTTTCTATCTCCTCAATCCTTTTTACATCAATTCTTGCATTTTCCTTAATGTGTCTGACTGCTTCTGAAGGAATTACTCCGAGTTCTTCGTATGCTTCAACAACAGCAATCTCAACCTGAAGGTAAGCGGCAAACTTACTTTCCTCCGACCAAAGATCACCCATTTGTTTTCTTGTGTATCTGGAAATCATGATGAAAGTATTTTAATGTAAGGATTTCAATAAGTCAATGAAAAATTTGTTAACACTTGTTTTTTTGCATTTTGGCAATAAAAAATTATCAAATTGGTTTTGGTATCCTAATCAGAAAATTTTAATTTCAAAGGGTTCTTTTGTGGTAAAATCTTTTGTCATGAAGATTAAGGCTATAGGACTGGTTTCTGGTGGGCTTGATTCAATGATTGCAACAAAGCTGATGTTGGATCTTGGTATAGATGTTAATCTTGTTATATTTTCTTCTCCTTTTTTCCATGGAAAGTTAGTTGGAAAAGAATCTATTGATTTTATGGGACTTAAGGCAACGGTTATAGAACTTAAAGATGACTATTTTGATATTATTAAGAATCCTGAATACGGCTATGGTTCAGGAGCAAATCCCTGTATTGATTGCAAGATTTATATGTTTAAGGAAGCTGCAAAGATTATGGAGCAAAAGAAAGCTTCATTTATTTTCACAGGAGAAGTTTTAAATCAGAGACCTTTTTCTCAAACAAAAAACTTCATGCAATTGATAGAAAAAAAGGCAGGGCTGAAAGGTAGAATCCTTAGACCGCTATCTGCAAAATTGCTTGAACCTACGATACCTGAAATAGAGGGAATTGTTGATAGGGAAAAATTACTTGGAATTTCAGGAAGACAGAGAAAACAACAGTTGGCACTGGCTGAAAGTCTTGGTATTGTTGGTTTTTCTCAGCCTGCAGGTGGTTGTCTTTTAACAGACCCAATCTATGCAAAAAAACTCAAGGAACTATTTTCTAAAAGACCCGATTCTACAATCGATGACGCAGAACTTATCAAACATGGAAGAGTTTTTTGGCATAATGATGTAATTATTGTGATCGGAAGAAATAAAGATGAAAACAAGATACTCTCAATGTTAGCAAAGAAGGATGATTTTATAATTTATCCAAAGAATGTGCCAGGTCCATTCTGCGTGGTAAGGGGTAAGAAAATTGAAAATGAATCTCTTGATTACGCTAAAAGACAGCTTTTATTCTATACAAAGAAGGGTGCACCTCAATTTAAGGTAATAAGAGTAGGAAACGAAAATGATCAACATCAGGAATTTTGATTTGATAGATTTAAAGAAGATTCTCTTCTCGATGAAAGAACCACCATACAGAGCAATTCAGATTTTCAACTGGCTGTATAAAAAAGGGATTGAGGATATTTCCCTAATGTCAGACATCTCAAAACACCTGAGAGACTTTTTAGCCTCTCAATACTCAGCAAAACTTCCAGAACTTTTTAATGTGAAAATTTCAAGGGACACTACGAGAAAATTTGTTTTTCGTCTTTCGGACAATAGGTTCATTGAAACAGTATTAATTCCTGAACAAAAAAGGAATACTTTATGCATTTCCACTCAGGTTGGATGCAAATACAATTGTAGATTCTGCGCAAGTGGGAAAATGGGATTTGTAAGAAACCTTGAAACCTGGGAAATAATTGGACAAGTTTTGTATATTTTGTTTAAGGAAAAAATTAATATCACAAATATCGTATACATGGGAATGGGTGAACCGTTTGACAACTATGATGCAGTAATAAGATCGATTCGCATAATTAATGATAGAAACGGAATTAACATAGGCGCAAGAAGAATAACAGTTTCAACAGCTGGTGTTGTTCCTGAAATAATTAAATTTACAAATCTAAAATGGCAGGTTCGTTTATCGGTTTCACTTCATTCCGCAATCGAAGAAACAAGAAGTTTTCTTATGCCAATAAACAAAAAATATCCCTTATCAGAAGTTATAAAGGCTTGCCATTTTTATGTTCAAAACACAAAGAGAAAAATTACCTTTGAATATATTCTCATTGAAGGTATAAACGACACAAAAAAGCATGTTCTTGCCCTTGCTGATGTGGCTTCTTTACTTGGTGCCAGTGTTAATATTATTCCATTTAGCAGGATAAAAGAGTGTGAGTTTTCAAAACCATCTGACGAGAAAATTGTTTGGTTTTCCCGATGCCTGAAAGAAAAAGGCATAAGAACAACAGTTAGAAGGTCAAGGGGACTTGATATAGATGCTGCATGTGGACAGCTTGCAGGCACATTAAACTAAAACATGGAAAAAAGAAAATTCGTTGCCATAGTTTTTGATATTGATGGAACAATTGTAAAACCTCTTAGTTCCTGGAGATATATCCACGAAAGGCTCGGCAACTGGGACGTCCTTGCGTATAAATATCAGGACATGTTTTTAAAAGGAAAGATAAGCTATAGGGAGTTTTGTAAACTTGATGCTTCACACTGGAAAGGTCTGCCACAACACAAAATTTCAAAGCTTTTTAAACGGGTTCCATACACAAAAAATGCTAAGAAATATCTTTTGAAATTAAAAAAAATGGGGTTTTGCCTTATTGCACTTTCTACTGGACTACACTATATACCCGATAGACTAAAGAAGGAGATCGGTTTTAAAATCATCGTTTCAAATAGGCTAATTTCTAGGAAGGGAATTTTAACAGGTGGAGTAAAGATTAACATCTCCCATGGAGAAAAGGGAAAGGTATTGAGAAAAATTTTGACAAAACTAAAGATTCATCCGAAACAGGTTATCTGTGTGGGAGATAGCGATGGAGACATCCCCATGGCTAAAATCTGTGGTTTTTCAATCTCCTTTAATTCCATATCTTCCAACCTTAATATGATTGTGGATTATGTTTGTAAGGGTAATGATTTTTCTGAAGTTTACAGGGTAATAAAACATCTTATAGAGCATACTTAGTTCTTCAAAGCGATCAGGGGTGAAGGCATCCTTCCGCCTCTTTTCATGAATTTTGATGATGAAAGTTTTTTTACCTCCATCACTGGCATTTCTCCGAGCAATCCGCCAAAGAAAACCTTTTCTCCAGCTTTTTTCCCTGGTACAGGAATGATTCTTGTAGCGGTTGTTTTGTTATTGATTATTCCTATTGCAAGTATATCTGCAATTATGGCACTGATTATTTCAGGTGGAGTATCACCCGGAATTGCAACCATATCAAGTCCAACGGAACAAACTGAAGTGAAGGATTCAATCTTTTCAAGTGTTAGTGCCCCTTTCTCAACTGCCTCTGCCATACCCGCATCTTCGCTTACGGGAATAAAAGTACCGCTTAGTCCACCAACATTACCGCTTGCCATTGCACCCCCTTTTTTAACTGCATCCATTAAAAGTGCAATTGCAAATGTTGAACCATGCGCACCAATTTTTTCAATTCCGAATGCTTCTATGATTTGTGCAACGGAATCTCCAGGCAAGGGGGTAGGAGCAAGAGAAATATCAACAATACCAAAAGGTACGCCGATATCATTCGCAAGTTCCCTTCCGATAAGTTCACCAGCCCTTGTTATTTTAAAAACTGTCCTTTTAATTATTTCGGCTAACTGGGTAATGTCGCAATCAGGGTTTTTCTCCACAACGCTTCTTACAACTCCTGGTCCACTTATTCCTATATTAAGGGAAAAATCAGGTTCCCCAGGACCATGAAATGCACCTGCCATAAAGGGATTATCTTCTGGAGCATTCACAAAAACTACAAGTTTTGTACATCCAGAACCATTCTTTGTCTTGTGTGCAGTTTCAAACAAAATCTCACCAGCAATGTTAACAGCATCTATATTCAATCCTGAATTTGTGCTGCCAGCATTTATAAAAGAGCAAACCCTTTCTGTTGAAGCAAGAATTTCTGGAAGACAGCGTATTAAGATTTTTTCTGCATTTGTAATTCCCTTGTGGACAAGTGCTCCAAATCCACCAATGTAGTCTATTCCAGATTCTTTTGCGGCATTATCAATGGTTTTTGCCATTTGTAAAAATTTTTTTGTTTTTGCGTGGGTTTCCATAACAAGGCTTATTGGAGTTATAGATATCCTTTTATTGACAATCGGCACCCCATATTTTATTTCAACCTGCCGAGCTTTTTTGGTTAGGACTTTTCCATATTTAACAATCTTGTGATGTACCCTATTTAGAAATGTTTGAAAATTTGAATGGACACAATCCTTTATATTAATCCCAAGGGTTGTTGTGCGAATATCCAACTTTTCAAAAAGAATCATCCGTGCAGTTTCATAAATTTCGTCAAGAGTAAATGTCATAACTATATCCTGTGCATCATCTTGAAAATATTTTCATGTTGAACCTGGATTATAAGATTCATTCGTTTGCCCAGTTCAACTAAATCTTTTGAAAGCTTTTCAAAAGAACATTTTGAATCTTTGATGTCAACCAGCATTGCCATGACAAAATAATCTTTTATTATTTTTTGTACAATATCCTCAATATTTAGGTTCCTTCTATACAACAAATTCGAGATACTTGCGACTATTCCCTTTCTATCCCTGCCTATTACCGTAATGAAGATAAGCTCTTTTTCCATTGTTGTCTTCCTTTGCGAAGGAAAATTTTAACAACTTCCATTATAAGCAATGGCAAACTTGAAACGATTATTACTATAATAAAATCCGCTCCTGAGATTGCTGTTGTTCTAAAAATTACTTGTGCTACAGGTATATATAAAATTATAACCTGTAATACAAGCGAAAACAAAACTGAGTATACAAGCTTCATGTTAGATGAAAATCCTAGTTCAAAAATTGAACGGATCTGACTGCGCAGATTAAATGAATGAAAAAGTTGGGATGCAGCCAGGACAAAAAAAGCCATAGTCCTTGCTTTAACAATACCTGCTTTTGTAACAAAAAGTACATACCAAAAGACCGAAAGAGTACAAATGCTGATGAGTGCTCCCTGGAATAATAAGAAACCAGCTGTATTTAGATTTATTATTGGTTCATCTGGTTTTCTTGGAGGATTTTCCATTGTTGAAGGATCTACTGGATCAACCCCGAGTGCCAGTGCCGGTAATCCATCTGTGATCATGTTTATCCATAGTATTTGAACAGGAAGCAGTGGCACTGGCATTCCCAAAAGAGAAGCGAAAAACATAACCATAATCTCTCCTGCATTACAAGAAAGTAAATAGTGGATAAATTTTCTTATATTTTCATAAATACCCCTGCCCTCTTCGACTGCAGCCACAATTGAGGCAAAATTGTCATCTGTGATTACCATATCTGATACTTCTTTTGTAACATCTGTGCCTGTGATTCCCATCGCTATTCCGATATCAGCCTCCTTTAATGCAGGTGCATCATTTACCCCGTCTCCTGTCATTGCAACGATTTCGTTTTGTCTTTTCAAGACTCTTACTATTTTTAATTTGTGATGAGGTGAAACTCTGGCAAAAACTTTTGTATCCCTTACTAAATCATCCATGTTTTTATCATCGATTAAATCAATCTGTTCTGCAGAAACTACATCCTTTTCATTGTGAATAATGCCTAATTCCTTCGCTACTGCAATTGCTGATGATCTATGATCCCCCGTAATTACTTTTATTTTTATCCCTGCCTTCTTACATTTTTCAATGGCAATTTTTGCTTCTTCCCTTGGCGGATCAATCATTGCAAAAAGCCCGGTGAAAATGATATTTTTTTCCACCTTTTCCTCAGAAATTTCAATATTTTTTTCTAATTCCTTAAATCCGGTAGCGAGAACTCTCAATCCCTGTCTTGCAAACAGATCCATAATTGTCAGAATCTTATATCTTGTGTTATCGTCGATGGGTTTGACCTTGCCATTTTCGAAAATATAAGAACACAAGTTTATAAGGACTTCGGGTGCACCTTTTATAAAAGCGATATGATTTTTGCCATCGTTCAGAATGACAGTCATTCTTTTTCTTTCAGAATCAAAAGGAATCTCATCAACCAGTTCATATTTATCTTCAAAATCATTTTTGAATTTACCTGCTTTTGCTGCCACAGTAAGTAATGCTCCTTCAGTAGGATCACCGGTTATCGTCCACAGGTTGTCAATTTTGATCAGCCTTGCACTGTTGCAAAGGATGGCACAGTCAAGAGCCTTGTCAAGTCCGGGATAATTTTCCACTTCGGTCTGTACGCCATCAAGTAAAAAGTTTCCTTCAGGAGCATAGCCTGTTCCTGTGATTGTGAAAACTTTTCCATCGGCGTAAATCTTTTTAACAGTCATCTCGTTTTTTGTAAGAGTACCTGTTTTATCAGAACAGATTGTAGTGGTGCAACCGAGTGTTTCAACCGATGGAAGTTTTCTAATCAAGACATTTCTTCTTGCCATTCTTTGAACACCAAGTGCAAGTGCGATGGTAACCACGGCAGGTAATCCCTCTGGAATTGCAGCTACAGCAAGACTTACAGCTGTAAGGAAAACATCAACAAGTTTTCCACCTCTGAATAACTCCAGAAGAAAAATTATTCCCACAAGAACAAGGCACACATAAACAAGGATCTTTCCGAAGCTATTCAATCTTTTTTGCAGGGGTGTTTTCTCAGTAGATGCATGTTCAATCATCTGTGCGATTTTTCCAATTTCTGTTTCCATTCCTGTTGCAACGACAATACACCTTGCTCTTCCTGAAACAACATTTGTGCCCATATATACCATATTGGCACGACTATCAAGAATAATCTCTGCTTCATCCAATGGAATACTGGTTTTCATAACAGGAGTTGATTCTCCGGTCAGGCTTGCTTCCTGAACAGCAAAATTTGATGTGTGCCATGCTACACGGCAATCAGCAGGGATACTATCACCTGCCTCAATTTCTATCACATCCCCTGGAACTAAAGACTGAGAGGGAACTTTTTTTATTTCACCTTCCCGTAGGACTTTTGTAAAATGGCTAAATAATTTCTTTAGTGCTTCCAGAGCCTTTTCAGCCTTAAATTCCTGAATAAATCCCAATACAGAATTAAGAATCACTATACCAATGATTGCTATCGTATCTATCCATTCCTTCATGAAGCCGGCTATAAGTGCTGCAACAATCAAGACCCATATAATAAAGTTTTCAAACTGAGCAAAAAATAAAAAAATCGGATGTTTCTTTTTCTTTTTTACAATTTCATTTTGGCCAAACTGTCCAAGTCTCTTTAATGCTTCATGATCAGTGAGACCAAAAGAAAGAGAAGTTTTTAGTTTCTCCTCAATTTCTTTAATATTTAAAAGCCAAGGTTTTTCCATTTCCTAGCTTATTCCAATTTTTTAAACGTTTTCTCTGGAGTATTATAACAGAAGCCGAATACTTTTTCTAAACTGGTATTGAAAAATTTTGGAGCTGGATTATACTAAAAAACAATAGAGTCCTTTGATTAAACAAAAGAGAATAGAATGGTCAAAAACATTAACGATATTCCGACTAATGTTTTAATGAAATTAAAAGAAAAGGGAGTTTCAGAAGCTGAAATAAGGTTGAAAACCTTTGCTGATCTGGATTTTCTGGGAAATCCTGCAGAAATCTGGGTTGTAGCTACAGATGATAGGTTCATCGTTATCCCTGCAACAGGTTTTCATGACCAAATAGAAATACCTCTTGAGAAAATAAAAAAATTCAGAATCAGAGCCTCTATTGGAAGTGCCTATCTTCAAGTTAAGATTGATGAATTCTACATTGATATTGTGAGGTTTACAAATGCATTGAGATACAGATTCAGCCGTTTGATTGTTCAGCTTGATCTTTTAAGACAGAAAAAACCTATTTCTGATGAATATGTTAACGAACCACATCCTCTTACCTGTTCTGTGTGTGGTTTGCCACTGCAGACTGAAAATGCTTCCTGTCCAAGATGTGCAAGACAGGGACCAATTATCTTTCGGGTAATTGCACTCCTTGAACCTTATCTTCACTGGGTAATTGTAGTTTTAATACTTATGTTTATTTCGGTCGGATTGAATCTTGTACCACCAAAATTGACACAGATTCTTGTTGATGAGGTTCTTACAACAAGAAGGCATGTTGATTGGCTTATCTGGATTGTCATTGCTCTTGTAAGCGCTGAATTGACAAGAGCACTTATAAATATGACAGTTGGAACCCTTACCACTTCTGTTGGAACACTCATTACTTATGACCTGCGAAAAAAATTATTCAGGAAACTTCAGGAACTGTCCATTGATTACTATGACCAGCAATCTGTTGGTACACTGATGACAAGATTTTCTTCTGATGTTGAAGCGTTTCATGGATTTGTTACACAGGTCGGACAGGGTTTTCTTTTGAATTTATTTTTAATAGCGGGCATCGGTGTGATGCTGTTTTTTATAAATGCAAAACTGGCTCTGTATGTTTTAATACCAGTACCTCTTGTTATGATGGGGACATACTTTTTCTGGAGCAGAATTTATCCTTTGAATTTCAAGTTATGGGATAGCCAGGCAAGAATTTCAAAGTTTTTAAATATTGTTCTTTCCGGGATAAGAGTGGTCAAAGCATTTGCACAAGAGAAAAGAGAAATAGATCGTTTTGAAGTGATTGCAGCAAACCTGAGAAATTCACAAAGAAGGGTTCAGATAAGTACAGCAAAATTTAATCCATTGATGGCATTTTTATTTGGAACAGGTGGGCTTATTGTATGGTATGTAGGTGGAAAAACTGTTCTTGAAAATCAAGGTTTTACTCTTGGGCAACTGATGGCTTTCTTGAGTTATACAGGAATGTTTTACGGACCACTTTCACAACTTGCTTTAATGTCCAACTGGGTAAGTCAGTTTATAACTGCAAGCCACAGGATTTTTGAAATTCTTGATACAGAACCCCAGCTGAAGGACCCACCTAATGCCATACGAATGCCAAATATAAAGGGACACATAAAATTTGAGCATGTTACTTTTGGTTATGATCCTTATCAGCCAATTATAAAGGATGTCTCTTTTGAAATTGAGCCCGGTCAATTGGTTGGTATTGTTGGTAAAAGTGGTTCTGGAAAAACAACACTTATCAGTCTTATCTGCAGATTTTACGATGTTCAGAGCGGAGCAATTTATATAGATGGAAAGGACATAAGGGAAATATCGTCCTATGACCTAAGAAGGCAAATAGGATTAGTTTTACAGGAGCCATTTTTATTCAGAGCAAGCATCGCAGATAATATTCGTTATGGTAGGCCAGAGGCAACATTCAGGGAGATTTTGAATGCATCAAAGGCAGCCAACTGCCATGATTTTATTATGAAGCTTCCCATGGGTTATGATTTGTATCTAAGGGAACACGGCGCAGGAATATCAGGTGGTGAAAAGCAGAGAATTGGTATAGCACGTGCCCTATTATGTGACCCACCGATATTGATTCTGGATGAGGCAACGTCCTCTGTTGATACAGAAAGCGAGAAAAAAATTCAAGATGCACTTTCGATCCTGTGTAAAAATAGGACTACTATTGCAATTGCCCATAGACTTTCAACTCTTCGAGGAGCAGACAAGATTTTGGTCATTGATAACGGAAAAATAGTTGAAACAGGAACACATCAAGAACTTATGGAAAAAAAAGGAGTGTATTATCGGCTTGTCATAATGCAGACAAAACTTACAAGCATTGAAACAGAGGTAAAATAGATGGAAGAAGAAAAACCCGAAAAGGTAGAAATCGTTTTTCTTGACCCAAAAAAGATAAAGATCTTTAGGGGTACGTTTGAAACTATACATGTTCAACTTGAAGATGGCACACTTTATCGCGGAGTATTTGCGGTTGCAGCATTTCCTGTCTCAAATCCTAACAAATATATTTCGCTTTTCTGTTACGACGAAAAGGACAGGGAATATGAAATTGGAATGATAGAAGACATTGACACATTACCTGAACAATCAAGAAAACTCATTGAAGAAGCACTCAGGAAACAATATTTTCATTTTGAGATTGTTTCCATAAATACTATTAAATTTGCGTTTGGGCTTTTGTTTTTTGATGTTGAAACCGATAAGGGTCCCAGGCAATTTTCCATGAGATGGGAAACAAGATTTGCATTTGATTATGGAAAAAAGGGAAAGATATTGATAGACATTTTTGAAGACAGATACTTGATAAGGGATGTTTCTAAGCTTAACAAGATTGAGCAAGAATTGTTTACCCGCTACATTTATTGGTAAGACATGGTTCTAATTGAAAAGGTCTTGGTCAGTTCTGAGATTTTAGAAAGTCATTTTTCCTGTAACATCTTTGAATGCAGAGGAATGTGTTGCTGTGAAGGCCAGGGTGGTGCACCATTGGAATCAGATGAAATAGAATTTCTTGAAAAAATCATTCCTGAGGTTTCAAGGTACATGCGGGAATCTTCAATTAAGAGTATCAGAAATAAAGGACCATGGGTTAGAAATATATTTGGTGGCATCGAAACACCGCTGGCTGAGGATGGGTGGTGTGTATACGCCGTGGAAACAAATGGAGTGGTTCGTTGTTCGATTGAGATTGCGTGGCAGAAGAAAGAAATTGATTTCAGAAAACCTATTTCATGTCATCTTTATCCTGTTAGGATTAGAAAATTTGGATTTTTTGAAGTATTGATTTATGAACATTGGGATATTTGTAGATGTAATAGTGATGAGGGTTCACCTTTTCTTTATGAGTTTGTTTCAGAGGCACTGAAACGAAAATACGGTGACGATTTTCTTGATAAATTAGACGCACTATCAAGAAATTCAAAAAGACATAGATGTTAGATAAACAATATGGGGCCTATTTTTTTCATTCTCGTTATTACGGTTGTTGCAGCTGAAGCGTTGTGGTTATGGTTTATCTACCCGCATGATCAGGAACTTTCCATGCCAGTTTTTTTATTCCTTGAGTTTGCAGTTTTAACATGTCTGGTTCTTTCCTTTTTAAGTTTTGCTGGAAGGTTTGATAGGGAATTCATTTTTGTGTCTCCTTTTATTCCACCAGTTCTGTACATTGGGATGAAAAGGATTTTTCAGCTCAGGGAAAAAAAGTATGAAAATGAGAAAATAAAAAGGGAAATTGAAGGAATTATGAAATCGTCAGGAATAACAGGTAGTACCGAAAGTTTTGAAAAGATAGGAGATATTTATTTTTCCAGGCAGGACTTTGATAAGGCATTGTCCTGGTTCAGAAAAGCACAGTCAATAAAGGACACACCGGAAATAACCCACAAAATAAATCTTGCAAAAAAAGAGATTTTGCTCAAGCAAAATAAGATCTGGGTATGTCCTGAATGCAGTATCACAAATCCTTCAACAATCAGGAAATGTAAATCCTGTGGAACATTGAAGCCATCAATTGAAACATTGAAGGATGAAATTCGTAGAAACGCCGGAGAACTGAAAAAGAATCTTATCAACATTGTTATTCTGGTCGTTATGATTTCCTTGTTCATATGGTTTGTGAAGAGTGCGGCTTTTTTGACTTCTCTGATCTTTTTTGGTATTATTTTTTTGTTTTTTATGCTTTTCATACTCTATAAGATTTTTTCAAGGTAGGGAAAAACAGATGAAACCAAAGGAAAGAGTGCTGTCTGCAATAGAACACAGATCCACAGATCGAATTCCGCTTGATTGGTGGTCAACACCTGAAACCATTTCAAATATGTCCCAGTTTCTTTCAACGACCCCTGATGGTGTGTTGGAAAGCCTTGACATTGATATAAGATACATTGGCTTTGATATCAATAGCCCTGATTTCTTAAAACAGCAGGACGGAAGTTTCCAGAAAAAAGATGGTAATGGTCTTTTTGAAGATGTCTGGGGGGTAAAAAGGGAAAAGGTCACTGCCGGAAAAGGTGAGTATTTTGAGCTTCGTTTTTCGCCGCTGGCATGTGTCGATAGTCAGGAAGAAATTGAAAAATATACCTTTCCGGACATATCCAATTTTGACATAGAAAAAGATAAAATAGGGCTATCACGAAATTATGCTACTGTTTTTACAGGTGACCGCATGTGTATGCGGACAAGTTTCTTCAAACTTTCAATGTACTTACGGGGATTTGAAAATTTCCTTTTGGATCTGATTGCAAACAAGGTTCTGGCAGAAACAATAATTAATCGTCTTTTTGAATTCCACTACGAACTAACCAAGCAAATCTTTGAAAAATATTCAAAAAGTATTGATATTTTTTTAATGGGTGATGATTTTGGAACACAGACAGGCCCATTAATAGGGCTTGAAACCTTCAGATACTTTTTCAAAAATCCATTGAAAAAAATGATTGAACTATGCCATAAATACGGTATCAAGGCAATGCTTCATTCATGTGGAAGTGTCAAAATTTTTATTCCAGACCTTATTGACATTGGACTTGATATTTTGAATCCTGTGCAACATAATGCCTCGGGTATGGACCTTAAAGAACTGAAAACAGAGTTTGGAAGAGATATCTGTTTTCACGGTGCAGTTGATGTTCAGAATGTCCTTCCGTTCGGAAACAAAAAAGAAATTGAGGATGAGGTTAAGAAGTGCATTCAAATACTTGGGGAAAATGGTGGCTATATTTGTGCACCATCACACAATCTTCAGGCAGATATCCCTGTTGAAAATATTGTGTTTATGTATGAAGTTGCAAGAAATTTCAGGTAACATGAAAATCAATTTTTCTTTCCATACTTTCTTTAAACCCAATTCTTATTGCTTTGGCTATTAGTCTCTATTTACCCTTGGTAAGATAAATGGGATTTGTATACAGCTGCCATCTGCCGTTATTGATCTTGTACCCGATAGACGCACCCTGTGTAGCGCAATAAATCTGGACGATGAGTGAACCCTTAAATGAATATGTACCGCCTTCGCATATTGCATCAACTCCAAAATTCCCCTGGTTGATAGGTATAAAAATCGGGGTTGCTGTTTCTGGCTGTTTTTTTTCAGCATACCAATTTCTTACCATTTCTTCTTCTGAAATATGTCCCATATCATTGATATTTCTCATCCAATCTTCAAGAGCTTTTCTCATTCTTTCAACGTGTTTTTTATATATGGGATAATCAATAAGATTTCTAATTTCCCATGGGTCTTTCTCAGTATCATAAAATTCTTCAGCAGGTCTTTTTTGAAAAAGCAATCTTTGCGTTTCGTTCATATTATTTTCAACATATAAACGCCATAATTCCTCCATTATCGGATGCTTGTTTAAATAATCAACCCAGGCATGATAAAATGTTCCTGGATAAAAATTTTTTATGTACTTGTATCTTTTGTCTCTAACTACCCTGACCATGTCGTAGGATTCATCAATTCTATCTCTTGAAGCAAACACATATTTTCTGGAACGTTGAGCATATTTACCGAGAAAAGGGATTCCCTGCATATAACAGGGTGGTTTTATTCCTGCAATTGAAAGAACCGTGGGACCAAGGTCGATAGTACTGATGAGCCTTCGGCTGACACTGGCCGGTTTGATATGACCTGGCCATCTGATTATTAGTGGAACATGAATCCCTGTATCATAAAGCCATCTTTTTCCTCTCGGTAAGGGCCCATGGTCGCTAAAGTGAAAAACTACGGTATTTTCAGCAAGACCGTCTTCTTTGAGCTGACTTAAAATCTCCCCAAAAATTCTGTCATTTACTTCAATATTTGTGTACATCCGGGCCATTGCAATCCGCACTTTTTCTGTATCAGGGAAATAGGGTGGTAGTTTTATTTCTTTGGGATCAAATGTTATCTTTGGACAATTCTCTTCCCACATTCCGCTTTCGTGTGTTTTCATCGGGTTGAATACCGCGAAAAACGGTTGGTCATAACTTTCTCTATTTCTCCAGTGTGCGTTCTCACTGCACTCATCCCATGCTGTAAATGGTGGCTCAAACTGGTAATCTGTTTTTACATTATTGGTACAATAATACCCTTCAGCTCTCAGGTATTCTGTGAAGCATTTGACATAATGTGGTATCAACGCAGAATAAGGTGTTGGCAATTGTGGTGTTCTTTCATCTTTATGTGTTGTTCTCATATGATGCGTTCCAATAGAACTTGGATACATTCCGGTAATAATAGCACTTCTGGCAGGTGCGCACACTCCGGATGTTGAAAAACAATTGGTATATATGCATCCTTCCTTGGCAAACCTGTCAATATTTGGAGTTCTGGCTATCTTGTCACCATAACAACCATAAAAAGGATTGGTATCTTCAAAAGAGATCCAGAGAATATTCGGTTTTTTCTTCATACTGTTTTTATTATTTCATTTGACAATCTTTTCAAGATATTTTAGACTAATTTTAACTTCCCATAAAGTTTCGCAGAAATTAAATAACCAGAGACGATGTCGAACCTAACAACAGGGTAATGGTATCTTTAATATAGATAGAGAAAAAACAATATGAATAAGAGTGCAAGAAAACTGCGTGCAATCTATGAGAGAAAACCTTGTGTCCCATTTTTCCAGAGAGAATTCGGTTTTTTCTCTCTCGATAGATGGAAGAAGGAAGGACATATTTCTGATAATACTGATTTGAATGAGCTTTTTGGTTTTGATCCACCTGGCAATTATAACCTTGCTCAACTTGGATGGACACTTGCTCCGTTTGAACCTTCATTTGAGAACAAGGTTATTGAAGATAAAGGTGATTATGAGCTTGTTCAGGATGAATCAG
>JAMWCC010000107.1 GCA_023818375.1 Candidatus Omnitrophota bacterium
CTTCCTTTTACAAAGGAAGGAGTAAAAAATCCACCCCAACCCTCCTTTTATAAAGGAGGGAGCAAAATCCACCCCAGCCCTCCTTTTATAAAGGAGGGAACAAAATCCACCCCAGCCCTCCTTTTGTAAAGGAGGGGGTGAGAAATCTCCCCCAGCCCCTCTTTTATAAAGAGGGGAGCACGTTGTTTCCCCCTTTACAAAAGAACGACTAAGGGCGATTTAGAAACATTCCACAGTTGATACTATTGGAATTTTGGGTTTTGTGTTTCAAAAAATGTTATATAATATCCTTGCTTTGTTATGACGAAAGGAAGAGATGGATAAAAGATTACACGGGCTTATTCCAGCGATTGTTATGCCTTTTGATAAGAAGTTCACACTCCAGCAGGATATCCTTGAAAAATATGTTGAACTGGTCTGCAAGGCAAAAATTGCTGCAATTGCAGTCAATACTGATGCTGGAGAAGGCGCATTTTTACCCCAAAAACAGAGAGAAAAAATTCTGAAAACTGTAAAGAAAATTGCAAAAAATATCCCTGTAGTTTGTGGTCTTGGCGGCTCAACCACATATCAGGCGACAGAATTTGCAAAAAGATACAAAGATTGTGGAGCTGATTATTTTCTTGTGTTTCCCCATTTTGCATTCAGGGGCTCAAAAGGAAAGGATAAAGCAACAATAAAGTATCATCAGACAATCTCAAAAGTGGGTGTTCCGCTGATTCTTTTCCAGCTTCAACAGGATCTTGGCGGCGTCGATTATTCTGATGAAACAATATCTGAACTGGTGCAGATTGACAATGTCGTTGCAATAAAAGAAGCAACCTTTGATGCCCTGAAGTTCAGAAATATGAAGATTCTTCTTGATTCACTTGATCAGAAAATTTCACTTCTTACTGGTAATGATAACTTCATCATTGAATCATTTATCCTTGGTGCTCATGGTGCTTTAATTGGATTTGGTTCTGTCTTTACTGATATCCAGGCAGATGCAATAAACCTTGCCCTTGAAGGAAAATACAATCAGGCACTTGAAAAATTTGCCCCAATTGAAAAACTCTGCAATTTTTGTTTCTCAAGTCCAGTAAGAGATTACAGGATAAAAATGAAGCATGTCCTTGTGAAACAAAAAATTTTCACTGATGCTTTTGTTCAACCCCCACTTACCCCGCTTGAAGAAAGTGAATTAGAAATACTTGAAAAGATTCTCCAGGAATTAGATTCATGAGCACCTTCCAGAGATTAAAGGATTTAAGCCAGTATTTTCTCAACCATGATATTCCTGAAGATTTTTCAGAAATTGCCAGCAAAGAGTTAGGCATTGATATCAGCGCTCGTTATGGTCCTTTCAGATTAAAAAATCCTTTGCTTGTTGCACCAGGACAAATGACAGTTTCTGTCTCCCAGATTCAATTGATAAAACAGTCAGGTTTTGCAGGCTGTGTACTTAAGTCAGTTGTTGGTGAAGATGAAAAGGGAAGCTGTTCAATGATTAAACTACGAAGAAAGCCAACAAAGGTCGAGACAGTTTATGATGATTACGACACAGAAGGTGAATTTCCCATCATCCACTGGGATGGTGGGCTTGATACAAGAGACCTTCAACATTATCTTGAGTTTGCAAGGATTGCAATAAAACTGAGTGGTCCTGATTTTCCAGTCATTGCTTCAATTTTAGGACACCTGCCTTCTTATGATGAAGATTTTATTGAAGATGAGTGGGTCTATACCACAAAAAAATTATATGATACTGGATACAGGGTTTTTGAGATTGATTTTTGTCCTTTTCTGAAAGAGCATGATGAATTGATGAGTCAAAAGACGATTTTGAGATGGTACAGGGTAATACCTGAAATGCTGAAAAAATCCTTCAATGATATTTTTGTATTTCCCAAAATTCTGAATCTTGATTATGGGACTGATTTTCAATTAAAAATGGTTGAATCATCTTTCCAAGGAAAGGCAGATGGCGTCATTATTGCCAACAGGATTTACAAGAAAGAGTTTGGTTGTGCCCATGGCGGTGAAGAACTCAGGCAGCATAATCTTAAACAGATAAAAATGGTCCATCAATTATACCCAGATTTTGAAATATCAGCAACCGGTGGTATATACAGGGGAAATCATATTATTGAATACCTCAGTGCTGGTGCTAAAAATGTCCAGGTTTTGAGTTTTTTGATGGGAAAGGTTAAAAAGCCATTTGAAAAAAAAGGAAACCGATTTCAGCAGGTTTTTTATAAGTTGATGCTCGATGTAGAAAGCGGGTATATTGCCTGCTTATTGAAACAAAGGGATAAAACATGAAAATAGTTGAAAACAAAAGGGCTTTGTGTAATATCCATATTCCAGAAAATGCCTATCCTGTTGAAGTTTACAGTGCAAAACAGCTTCAAAAATATATCAGAAAAATCTCTGGCGCAAGGATGAAGATTGTCCGCTCTTTTCCTGAAAAAGGTCCAGCAATATGCATTGCTGAAAAAAGCCATGTTGAGTTTCAAAACACAAAAGATATGGCGCCAGAAAGTGTGATGAGATTGATAGACAACGAAAGATTATTTCTTATCGGTGGAGACAAAAGAGGGGTTCTTCTTGGAATTTATGATTTTCTTCATCAACTTGGCTGTATATTTGCTCAACCAGAGATTGAGTATATCCCTGAGACCAGCACAATTGAAGTTTCAGAAACACCCTATTACCATCAGCCATTTATAAAGACAAGGTATATAATCGGAGCAGGGGATATAAAAATGATTGATTGGTGCGCTAAGATTGGATTAAGCCATTCAGTACCACCAGAAAGCAAAAAGACACCAGAATTTCAGGGCGAAAAAGAAATTCTTACAGAAGAAACAGGAAAAATCTGGGCTAGAGAAGCAATTGAACTTCGTGGTGAATCAGGGCTTTATGTCTGGGCTCATGCCTGTGAGTCCATAATGCCACCAAGTAAATATTTTGACCAGCACCCAGAATATTTTGCCTTCAATCCACACCAAAAGGAAGATGTACTTCACAAAATGAAGGATGGAAGGGATTCTTTTGGAATATGCTGGACAAATCCCCAGGTGAGAAAAATCTTTATTGAGTATTTTCTTGATTTTTTCACCAAACACCCTTATGTAAAGCATTTTGCATTTTTCCCGAATGATGGTCAACCAGCATGCTGGTGTGATGGATGTAGAAAAATAGAAGAACCATGGCAGGGAATAACCACAAATCAACCCCAGTATACAAAAAACTATGTTTGTTTTGCTGCTGAGATTGCAAAAGCTATTGCTAAAGAATTTCCAGGTGTAATGATTGAAGTTGGTAGTTACAACGGACATACAGAACTGCCAGATGATTTTGATCAGGTTCTACCAGAAAATCTTGGGGTACAGTTTTGCATCTATGAAAGAAAATGGGACAGGGCATTAGATGATCCACCATCTGATGAAGAACTAAAAATTACACTTGCCCAAACTACTGTCTCAACCTATGAAAAAGACGCAAAAAAATACACAATCTATCCTGAAATTTTTGCTAAATGGAAAAGGCACATAAAAGGACCACTTCACTATTATGACTATCTCACAAGTACCCTTGGTTCTATGGGAATGCTTTTTCCCGTGAGTAAAGTTGCCATGAGAACACTGAAATTTCTCAAAAGCATGGGATTTGAAGGTTATGGGACCCAGTGGTTTAATTCTCCTGTGATATGGACTTCGTATGGAATGTCCCTTTATATTGTGAGCCGTGCGATGTGGGATGAAAACTATAGCTGGGAAAAGCTTGCATACCAATATTGTCTTGCCCTTTACAGGGAAGCAGCAGAGCCAATGGTTGAATTTTACCAAATACTTGAAGATTCAGCAAGAAATGTAAGATTTGGGATGGGTATTCCTGAAATTTTGCAAATTTTTGACCAGATTACATACAAAAAATGCATGGAAAAATTGAAACAGGCTTATAATCTGGCAAAGTCAGCCAGGGTAAAAAAGAGAATAAAAAATCAGGAAGTTTTACTAAAGTTTGGGCATCTTTTCTGGCAAACAAGAGAGATTGAGAAAAAGATTGAGGAATTTCTGAAAAACGATAGGATTGATGATTGCTTTTTGCTTCTTTCAAAGCATGCAAAGATAGATGATAAAATTCAAAAACTTTTTAATCACCCGCTGCTTTCTGGATACAAAAACTGGCGAGGAATGCTTTACAGACATATCCTTGGTTCAACTTCTGACAGAAGGGGACTGGTACATGTGTTAAATTTGCTTAAAAATGCCACCAATGCCAGATTCCACAATCTCTGGTACAAGGATTAATCATTGTGGCGTTATATCATCATCACTGATGATACCAAGGTCAAAGGCAATCTTCAGCGCATACATTGAGTGTATCCAGCCAATAGGCCATTGAGCGCATCTAAAAGCCGCTTTGATAAATTTTGCAATTCTATCAAGCCAGCTCCTGTCGCCTGTCATATAATAGGCATAGGCAGCAGGATTAATATCACTGACCCTGTGATAGGCAAATGGTGTCATAAACTGGGTAGAAAGACGCCACTCTAACTGGCTGAGCATAAATCTCTTTACTTCTTCATCGCCTGTTATCTTCCAGTACCAGAACATTCCTTCCCAGCTTGCATAATCACCATATCTGACAAGTTTAATCGGCATAGATGATGGCTTTGGCACAAACATCTTTCCATATTTTTTTACCTGTTGCATCAGATTTTCTTTTATGATTTTTTCACATGCCTTCAGGTATCTTTCGTCTCTGTTAAAATGATAGCACCAGGTAAGGTTTATAATAGGTTGACCTGATTCTCTGTGGTCTGCTGAAACTATCCAGAAATAGTCATTAACCCACATAAGTAAATTTTCACATATTTTCAATGCAGCGCGCTTAA
Source organism: Candidatus Omnitrophota bacterium (assembly GCA_023818375.1). Taxonomy (GTDB): domain Bacteria; phylum Ratteibacteria; class UBA8468; order B48-G9; family DTJG01; genus DTJG01. Next base: position 4,886 of record JAMWCC010000107.1, read on the forward strand.
ATTCCATGTCTCCTGTTAAAACATAGGCAAACAATAGTTCAGTAAACCACATGTGGCTTGGATAAACTGCACCATCATTGTGATTAAGGCAATGTGCAACCATCCCACCATTTTGAAGTTTATCAATGCTAAAATCAACAAAGTCAACCTCTAAAATATGCCGTGCAATGGCAATGCCATTTTCAGCACATGTCCAGTTTCCTGACCTGAAATAATTCTGGAAATAAACATGTCCAAACATTTCTTCATTGTTTGCTCCATTGTCTCCATAGTCCCAAAATCCAATCGGCGGCATTGGAACTACTTCTTCTGTCCAGCCAAGAGAACCGTATGCAAGGTGTATCCAGGAGTAAAGTATCTTTTTTTCAAATAGTGGTCTGTTTTCCATATCATATTCAGGCAGCATCTCTATTCCAAATACCTTGCATTTTCTGTTATGTTCAATATCGCAGATTATCTCAACTGGACTCTGTGCAGGCCAGCCAGCATGCATTGGTACTTCCCACAACAAGTAATTATCTTGAATTTCCATATCAGAAGCATCAGGTTTAATTGGCGTCAGGATTATTGTGTGGGATCTGCCAGCACCCTGAGTGATAGAAAGCTGTTTTGCCCAGTCAGGCCAGATGCCAAAATAAAATGTGTTCTTTTTTGTTTTTATTTCTTTTGGATAAAGGCAACTCATCTGGCTTATGTGGGCAATGACACCAGTATTTTTGCCAATTAATGCAATATATGGAAAAACAAGACGATTTCCCACGCTCATTCTGTATTTTACATTCCTCATAAACCATGGTTTTTCTTCAACAGGATCACAAAGTACCTTTTCATCCTTCACAAAAACAAGCCCGCGACCGTCTTTTTGATGGGATTTTTCATAATTTTCAATTTCAGGTGTGTCAGAGGCAACAAAACATATATCTTCATTAACCCTTAAAAAACCGGGTTTATAGTATCTTGTGAGATTTTTTGCAGCAAAGCACTTTTTACCATCTTCAGTTAGCTTACAAACCAAATAAAGAGAACTGATTTTAATCCCTGGGGTAGGTAGTTCCCTGTTTCTGAAACAATAGGTAATCTTCACATCCTCCTTTCCGGCAAAAATCTCAAACCTCAAAAAATAGTCAAGCATTTCTTTTTTCCCGCATCCATGCTTACCATCTATTCTTACCACGCATCTTATTGGATTGTAATGTTCTATTGTAATGGTTCTACTACCCTTGTTTGCTGAGAATTTATTTTTCTTTTCATCCTTGAAAGTGATATCAAAACTTTCTATCAGGTTTTTTTCATCTGATGACCAATTTTTTATAATTTTTCCTTTCTCACAGGACAACACAAGTTTTACAACTCCATTGCTTATGATGACATCTTTTTCTTTTGTCTCGACCTTCACTGGGTTTTCTGGTGTTTTTAGCTCAGCATGCTCTACAATTTTTGCTGTTATCAATCGGTTTGATGATTCTTCTAAATCTATATTGAAATCGACAAGAGCCCACTGGATACTTCCATCTGGCCATCTGTTAAGTACACTAATACCAGCAACAATCTGATTGCCATTTTCATCAAAAAGAGCAATTTTTTGTTCGTCCACTACAGAACCCTCAGGCCAGCATATTCCATAGGTTATGGGCTTGTTTTTTAATTTCCTGTGAATTCTGTTTTTCAATAAAATTTTTTGTTCCATCTTTCAAACTCCTGTGCTTGATTATTTCAGGATTGGTACATCAAGCCATCTTCCACCTTCCATTGCTGACTGATGGGCTATGATTCCTGGGATTGTCCACTCTGTTGCATGAAAAACATTAATTGGCGGTTCTGTATCGTTTTTTATTGCTTCAATAAAGTCCCGTATCATGTAATATTCTGATGTTCCATGACCACCTTTTTTTGCTTCTTCTGGAGCATTTGGATCTACGATGGAACTTGTGAAAACTTCTCCATCTGGTGGTGTTTTTCCTTCAATATAAATAAATCCTTCTCCTTTCACCCTGCGGTTTTCTAAATGTCCTTTTGTACCATAAATGCAGTACCAGACAAAATGCGGCGATGCTGGAACCTGGCTTCTTAAAATTTTCACACCAGCGCCTTTTTCTGTCTGAAATAGTCCAACCTCAAAATCAAGAAAACCAGGATGCTGGCTATACTGCGGATATTTTCTAAATCCTGTTGTAAGTCCGCACGCCTTGATTATCCTATCGTTCATCAGCATCAGTAATGGTCCAAGGGTGTGTGCACAATACCATATTGGTGGTCTTTCGTGCCGCCAGAAAAATTTCCCGGTTTTCTCATCAACAAGCAGATTAACGATATTATGGATGTATTCTCCTTCAGCATACAAAATTTCTCCGATTTGACCTGCTTCAACAATTTTTTTCCATTCCCTGATGTAATGGAAATAGCAATAGTTTTCAGCCATCATGTATTTTTTCTTTGTCCTTTTTACAGCATCAACAACCTTTTCACAATCTTCAACAGTATAAGCAACTGTCTGTTCGCACAAAACATGCTTGCCTGCTTCAAGGGACTTGACCGATTGCTCTGTGTGAAAAGGAATTGGAGTTGCTATCATCACAATGTCAGTATCTGCATTCAAAAAATCGTCAAAGTTTGTGTATCTGGCTCTATCAGGTAAATTAAAGGCATCACCGACATCAGAAAGTTTCTGGCTGTCTATGTCGCATATAGCAGCTACTTCAATTTCAGGATGAGCTGAAAAAACACTCACAAAACCCCTTCCCCTTGAAAGACCGACAATACCAATTTTTAGTTTTTTCATACAGGTGTCTCCGTGTAAAGATTGTTGAGCATTTCAATGGCTTTTTCATACATCAACTCAACGCCTTCAACAGACGGTCTTGCACTTCTTGCAATCAATGATTCATATCCACCCTGCTGCCATGCCTGCTGTGTGACAAGATAGCCAAGGTAATCTCCACCTAATTCAATTGGGTACGTAAATGGAAAAGGACTTTCTCTTTTGACTTTAA
>JAMWCC010000044.1:0-2235 GCA_023818375.1 Candidatus Omnitrophota bacterium
TTTTATCGGTTTTGAACAGGAAATAAAATGGCGTGGAAAGCAAATCCTGAAATCATAAGAAAAATGAGCCAGGAGTATAAAAGGTTTAATGCAAATTACGATGAAAAACTTGTTCCACAATATAAACTTCCTGAAGTTCTGGTATGTATTGATGGTACACGGGTAACGAATAAAGATATCTGGATTGAAAAAAGAAGAAAGGAGATATATGAACTTTTCAAAAAGTTCATGTATGGAAGAGCACCTGTTAACAAACCAGATAACATGACATTTGAATTGATTGACCATAAAGAAAATGTTTTAGGATGTAATGCGATTAGAAAGGTTGTAAGAATTTCTTATGAGGGAAAAATAAAGGGTTGTGCGAATGTTTTAATATACCTTCCTGATAGCAATAAACCATGTCCAATATTTTTAATACTCAATTTCAATGGAAATCATGCGGTTATAAATGATGCCGAAATAGATTTGACTCCTGTATGGAACTTTCAGTTAAGAAAAAAGATTATCCCTGAAGAAAAAACGCGTGGAACAAATTCTTCAAGATACCCTGTTCAAAGAATTATAGAAAGAGGATATGGCTTTGCAACCTGTTATTATGGTGATATTGTGCCCGATTTTGCAGATTGTTATGAATATGGAGTTTTTGGTGCGTTTGATTATCTTTTTGGTGAAAAAAGGCCACCTGATGCCTGGGGTGCAATCGGTGGTTGGGCATGGTTTTTAAGCAGGATTCAGGACTATTTTGAAAAAGATAATGATATTGACTCAAAAAAAACCATAGTTTTAGGGCATTCAAGATTAGGAAAAACCGCCTTATGGGCAGGTGCGCAGGATGAAAGATTTTCAATTGTTATTTCAAATGATTCGGGTTGCGGCGGAGCAGCTTTAAGTAGAAGAAAATACGGTGAAACAATTGAAATTATAAACACTGCTTTTCCGCACTGGTTTTGTGATAATTTTAAAAAATTTAATAACAGAGAAAATGAACTGCCCATTGACCAACATATGTTAATCGCTCTGGTAGCACCAAGACCCGTTTATATTGCAAGCGCAGATGAAGATCTGTGGGCAGATCCACTTGGGGAGTTCCTGTCGGCGAAAAATGCAGAACCAGTATATAAGCTATTTGGTTTAGAAGGACTCCCTGTGGATGATATCCCAGATCTTGATACTCCATGTATGGGAACAATTGGTTATCATATAAGAACAGGAAAACATGATTTAACCACTTACGATTGGGAAAGGTTTATGGATTTCGCAGATAAGCATCTAAATAGATAAAGAATTTGAATTGTGAAAAAAAAGTACTATGGGCAATTTTAAAATTTTTTCAGAAAGGATTAAGAATACATACAGATACAGAACAGGGAAATACTTTTCAAATATGGCTATAATTTACCTAAAAGGCAAGGCGCAAAAGGAAGCTTATAATTCTGATTCCTTTTATTATAAGAATGCATATGCCTTAAATTATCTCTTTGAAAACATTGAAAAAAAGATTTTTCCTGAAGATTTTATTGTTGGCTGGATACCTGACATTAACGAAGATGAATGCAGAAAATTGGAAGAAGAATTTGACAGAGATTATAAAATTTACTGGGAGGAAATAAAAAGAGGTGGACAGAGTGGACATTTTGCACCGAACTATAAGAAGGTTTTGAAAACAGGAATTAAAAATATTTACTATCAAGTATGCGGGAAACTTTCAAAATTAGATCCCGCTGTCCCAGAAGATATAGAAAAAATTGAGTTTTTGAGTTCAGTCAAGTTAACGCTGGAGGGATTTAAAAAATACTGTGAAGAATATTCTGAAATTGCAAAAAATATGGCAGAAAAAGAAAGTGATAGAGAAATGAGATACAAATTTTATGAGATTTCTGAGATATGTAAAAAAGTCCCATGGGAGCCAGCAGAATCATTTCATGAGGCGCTTCAATCAATCCTTTTTATTTACCTTGCAAACAAGTTTGATATCCCCAATGTTTCTTCTCTTGGACGACTTGACAGATATTTAGATGAATACCTTGAAAACGACTTAAACAGGGGAAAAATAACGTGGGAAAAAGCAATTACTTTAATGTGCAATTTTTTTGTCAAGACCAATATGCATTACAATTCACCTGATAGTGTAATGATAGGTGGAAGAACCTCTGACGGCAAACCGTACTCTACAAAAAGTCCACAATCCACTACTCCTGCGGTTGCTCTAAATCGCCTCTACAAACCATCCCT
>JAMWCC010000044.1:2245-7711 GCA_023818375.1 Candidatus Omnitrophota bacterium
GGTGGAAGAACCTCTGACGGAAAACCGTACTTTACAAAAAGTACACAATTAATTATTGATGCGGTTGATATAAATCGCCTTTACAATCCATCCCTTGGTATTGCTATTTGTAAGGATACTGATAATTCGCTACTCTTAAAGGCAATGGAAATGATTGCTGATGGATTCGGACATCCTTCTTTTTATTCTGATGAAACAATAACACAGGGTCTTCTTGATGTGGGAGTTGATATTGAAGATGCCTGCGAGTTTGTACATTCAACCTGTACAGAAATTACAATTCCAGGAAAAAGTTATAACTGGGTCACTGCTGATTATATCAATTTTCCGAAAGTTTTTGAGTATATCTGGTACAGGGGTAAGGACAGAAATGGGAATCTATCAGGAATTGATACAGGTGAAATTTCTGAGCTTGACAGTTTTGATAAATTTTTTGAAAAAGTAAAAGAACAGATTGCATATCAAGTATACAAAAATGCGGTTGATCAGAATCATCTTGTGTGGAGAAGAATGATTTTCGACCCGAAACCATTTTCTTCTGCAATAGTGGATGATTGCATTAAGAGAGAAAAAGATATTACAAGGGGAGGAGCAGTATATAATTTTCTTTATCCTCAGCTTGTTGGACTTGCAAATGTTGTTGATTCTTTAATTTCAATTAAAAAATATGTGTATGATGAGAAAAAAATTACACTTGAAAAATTTAAAGAAATACTTGAAAAAAATTATGATGGATTTGAGTACTTAAGACAGGAGATAATAAATAAATTACCAAAATATGGAACGGATAATGATGAAGTTGATAAACATGCAGTGTATTTTTTTAATTTTTTCTGCGATGAGGTTTTGAAGTACAGGACACCGCTATCAAGATATTATCCGGGTTTTCTTGTATGGAAGATGCATCTGCCTTTTGGGCTTGATACAATGGCAACTCCTGATGGAAGGAAAGCAAATACACCACTTGCAGATAGTTTAGCAGGAATGCAGGGCAGAGCAAAGGAAGGAATAACTGGAATCTTGAAAAGTGTAGAAAAATTAAATCTAAAAAGGGCGATAGGCGCAGCTACGGTTAATTTACACATAGATTCTTCTATTCTAAAAACGAGAAAAGACAAAGAGAAATTCGTTGACCTTATAAAAACGCATTTTAGTAATGGTGGATTCCAGATTCAGGTAACAGTTTTAAGTAAAGAGGTATTAATTAAAGCAAAAAATGAGCCAGAAAAATATAGGGATTTAATGGTAAGAGTTGGTGGATATTCTGACTTTTTTACCCGACTCGAACCAGAACTGCAGGAAACAATAATAGAAAGAGCAAGAAAATGAAGGCATTAATCTTCAATATTCAGAGGTTCTGTATTCATGATGGACCGGGCATAAGAACAACGATTTTTTTTAAAGGATGTAATTTAAATTGTTGGTGGTGTCATAATCCTGAATCAAAAAAAAGCAAGCCAGAATTGATGTTTTACCCGGATAAATGTATATTGTGCTTAAGCTGTGTGAAAAATTGTCCTGAATCTGCCTTAACATTTGCAGAAAGAGAAAAAAAGATACTTTATGATAAAAAAAAATGCAGGGAGTGTTTTAAATGTGCTTGTGTTTGTCCATCAGAGGCAATCGTAAAATGTGGTGTATATATGGAATTAGCTGAAGTATATGAAAAGATTATAAGAGATAAGGATTTTTATAAATCAGTTGGTGGGGTAACCGCATCTGGTGGAGAACCACTTTTATATTCCGAATTTATTAGAGAATTATTTAGAAAAGTTAAAGAGGAAAAAATTCATACCTGTATTGAAACAGCTGGGTGCATAAACTGGAATTCTTTCGAAAATGTTATTGAGTTTACAGATCTTTTTCTTTATGATTTTAAATCTGGTGATGAAAAAAAATTAAAAGAAGCAACAGGTGGAGACTTGAATCTGATACTTGAAAATTTGAATAACTTAAAAAAATCAGAAAAAGAAACTATTGTAAGGATACCACTTGTTCCTGATTATAATGATAATGAAGAAGAATTAGAAAAGATAGTGGATAAACTTAATAGTTTCAAACAACTAAGTATTGAATTTCTTAAATTTAATTATCTTGGAAAAAGCAAATACAAAGCACTTGGTTTACCCAGTCCTTTTAAAATTTTTGAGGATAATATTCTTGAAGAAAAAGTAAAGTTTGCGACCAATTTTTTAAAAAATAAAGGCTTTAAAATAATTGAAGGAGATAAACAAAATGGGGAAACTTGAAAATAAGATCGCTGTTATAACAGGTTCTGGTAGGGGTATAGGCAGGGCAACTGCAGAACTTTTTGTTAAAGAAGGTTGCATTGTAATTGCTGTTTCAAGGACAGAAAAAGAATTGAAGGAACTAGAAGAAAAAACAAAAAATAAAGAAGGTAAGATTTTTCCATTTAAAGCAGATATCACAATGAAGGAAGATGTTGATAAAATCTTTGACTTTGTTGAAAATGAGTTTAAAAAATTAGATATTCTAATAAACAATGCTGGTGTTGCTCCATCCGGATCAATTTTTGACATGGATTCTGAAAAGTTTCTTTATTGTCTTAAATTGAATATCTGGTCAGCATTCTTATGTACCCAGAGGGCTGTCAGAATTATGGCAAAACAAAATAAAGGAAAGATTATAAATGTCGGTTCTGTATGCAGCCACTGGACAGGTACTGGAAATGCAGGTGCATATGCAGCAAGTAAGTATGGGCTTAAGGGTTTCACAGAGGCAGTGATGCGAGAAATGCAAAATAGAAATCTCAATATTTCTGTAGGAATGGTGTGTCCTGGTCTGGTTGATACAACTTTAACAAACCCGGAAAGAGAAATAAAAGGAAACTGGTTACAACCAGAAACTATTGCACAGGCACTAATTTTTGCTGTAACGAATCCTGAAGATGTAAATGTTTATGATATGATAATTTTTCCAAACTGGCAGAAGGTGTGGTGAAAATGAAAATAGGAATAACAGGTGCAGCCGGTTTTTTGGGGAATAGTCTGATTAAAAAACTTATTGAAATTGGAGAAAAAGATCTTGTGTGTTTTGATATTGTTGATATTCCGGAAGGTCCCTATGAAAGAAAGAAGGTCAATCTTGCAGAAAAAGAAATAATTGATGAGTTAAAGGATGTAGATATTGTTTTTCACTGTGCTTCAATCCATCCTTGGAAAAAATATACTGATGCTCAATATCTTGACTACAATATAAAAGGGACATGGAATCTATATAAGAGTTGTTGCGAATTTGGAATCAAAAAAGTAGTTTTAACAAGTAGTATTGCTGTAAATGGTTACACTTTTCCACCAGAAAAATGGCCTGTTAAAGAAAATATAATTACAACCCCCTGCGATTTATACTCTCTTACAAAACAGGTTCAGGAAACAATTGCAGACCATTTTGCCGTATATAAAGATATTCAAACAATTGCCCTAAGGCCATGTGGTTTTATTCCCAAGGATGATATAACAACTGGTTTTTTACTACTGAAACATTATTTATTAATTGAAGATCTTGTAGATGCTCATATTTCTGCCTTGTACTGTAAAAAAGAAATTAAGAAATTTGAAGCATTTATAATTGCAAATAAATTACCATATACAAAAAAAGATAAAAATCTCACTGGATGGGAATTACCAGAAAAATATTTCCCGAAAGTTAAAGAATTTTTTGAAAAAAAAGGTTTTAAGGAGTTTAGTCTGCCTGTACTTTTTTCAACAAATAAAGCAAAAAAAATTTTAGGATGGCAACCCAAATATAATTTTGATTGGTGGTGGAAAAATAGAAAATATTGAGAATCCCGAATTTCTTTTCCTTTATTAGCTCACACTACTTCATTCTCCTGGTTAAAATTGTGGTTAGATTGGTTAAAAAGAGGTAGCGACCACTGCTTCGGTATAGGATTTTCCTTCGTTTCTTTTTTTCAACCTAATATCTCTAAAATATGGACAGCTTCTTTTTGTACAACTTGCCATAATGAAGGTAATCCTTCTTGCGTGGCGATTACCCTTTTAGAAAGTTTCCATTTACCGATGTAATTTCCGGATTGTTTAATAACAGGATCCAGCCCACAAAATCCAATGAGTTTCCTCCACCCATCAACCCGGTATAGGCCCATCTCACTATTTTGTCCCTAATATTATCAAACCCTACATTCATCTTTCTGCAGAAATTCGCCAGAGAAATTCGTGGTTAGAAAAAGTTTGGATACAAATTTCAAAAAGGTCTTACTTGCAAACTGGATTTCATTTTTTTCTCTCGGAGGTGCCTTGTTTTTATTCCCAAAACTTTCGAAAGAATTAGGATATTCTTCAGTTATGATAAGTACTATCCTTGGCTTTCTTTTTACCTTCAGGTTTTTGTCTTTTCTAATATTTAGCAGGTTTAACATAGAACTGACTGAAGGAAAGATTTTTATTTCATATTTAATTTCTTGCCTTTCATTTGTTGCCACAAGTTTTGTAAAAATGCCTTTTTTACATATTATATCCATCTCTGCACTTGGAATCAGCTCTGCTCTATCCTTCAAACTTGTATTTTCGGAAATTGCCAGAAAAGGTTATTCAACAGACCTAAATGAATTCGTGATAGGCGCAGGATGGCTTACAGAACCTTTACTGATTGGTTTGTTAGGTCAGATTTTTGGGATTACAAGAGGTTTTTTTGTAGCGGGTTTCTTAATATGTTTTTGTACATGCTGCAGTTAATCATTTTTTCAGACAAAAAGCTCAAAAGGCAATAAAAAATTATCCTTCGACAAATTTAACCTTATAAATATAATCAAAAAATATCATTGAAGAAATTTGCCCACTATGATAACATAATTTTTAAAATTTTGGGGCAAAAATGAAAGAAATAATCAGTGAAATTTTAAAAAAGGAACAGGAGGCAAAGGAAAAAATTGAAAGGGCACAGGAAGAGGCTAAAAAGATCATTTCTGAAGCTGAAAAAAAGGCAGCTGAGATATTAAGGGAGGCGAAGCTAAAAGCTTCTCAGATTTCTGCAGAAATGATAGAAAATGCAAAAAAAGAACTGGAGAGAAAAAAGAATCAAACTATTGAAAATGAAAAGAAAGTACACCAAAAAATAAAAGAAGATTGGGAAAATCTTATTGAATCCACAGCCAAAAAAATTTTCAGAAAGATCATTGACATAGGGTATCTTACCGGTAAACTTTTTGAATAAAATGAGACAGATTTCAAGGTATGCCTACCCAAACACAAGACTTAGGGCAATGATTTCAAGACTACTTGGTGAAGATTTTTTCTCACGAATTTCTGGCATGGATTTGAATTCTTTTCTGGATACGCTTGAAAAAACAACATATTCAGAAATAGTAAAAAATCGCCAGATTCTTACGCCTGAAAACTTCGAAATAGCCTGCATCTCTTATGACCGGGAAAAATTAAAAGCAATCTCAAAATTTTTTTTATCCAAGAATGAAAAAAGACTGATTTT
>JAMWCC010000127.1 GCA_023818375.1 Candidatus Omnitrophota bacterium
TAAAAAGCGGTATCATCAGCGGGTTTATTTTTTCATTTGCATTCTCAATGATGGAAGTTTCAAGCAGCTTAATACTGGTTACAAAACAGGAGTATTTCCCCATCGCAAAAGGAATATATCAGCTTGTTGGAAGAGTTACGGATGGACCATATGTTGCATCAGCGCTTGGCACACTTGGAATGATAATAAGTTTTATTTCTCTCCTGCTCATTTATAAATTGACAGGAAAACAGGATGTGTCCATCTCTGTCTGAACTTGTGATAAAATAAAAGAGGGCGGTTGGCTCAGGGGCAAGAGCGCCTCCCTCACACGGAGGAGGCCGCAGGTTCAAATCCTGCACCGCCCACAGTGTTTCAGTGAAATATAAGCAGGATTTGAATGGAGCCAAGTTAAGACAATGCGAGCAGCCGTAGCATTCTCAGCGGTGGTTGCCAATGCGATGAAGAAAAAGAATTGTCTGGCAAGCCCGCGAGAAAGTGAGCGGGCTGGATCGAGCTGAGTCGTAGTGGGAGATGAAGCCGCAAAATCCTGTACCGCTCAAACGTATAATACCCTAACCCAAAATCGTGTAAAAATTGATAGATAAAAAATGGCAAAGAAAAAGAAAAAAAATCCATTTGCAGAAGCACTTGAAGCAGTTATCAAACCAATTGAAGCTGTTGTAAATCCAGTTGTTATAAAACCAGTTGAGTTCATTGCAGATAGATTTAATTTACTTATAAAAAATTTGGAAGATATGACATCAACCAAGGAAAAGGTTTCAGAAGTTGACAATTTTGTTGATGGACTTCTGGAAAATATGAAAACGGTTGAAAAAAGTTTTTATCCTTTTTTCAGTGAGATACTACTTGTCCACAACCTTGCCGAGAGTATGGCAGAACTCGCAAACGAACTTGAATTGCTCAATATACTTGGTACACAAATACAAAAATTTATGAAGGTTGATTTCATTATGGGATTTGTAAAACGGGAAGATGACAATGAATTAATACCTTGTTACAAGTTTTCGCCGGAAGATTTAAAGTTTCAGGATGAATTTTATATTTTTGCTAAAGAAAGATTTAATGCAGGTGAGGTTCAATTATTCAAGAACACAAAAATCGGGAATAAAAAATTTAATCTTTTGATAAGTCCCTTAAGAACGACCTCAGAAAAGTTTGGAGTTTTTATTATAGGAAGAAAGCGTTCAAATGGAGTTTTTACGCCAGAGGAAACAACCTTGATAATTGCTGGTTGCACAATGGTAAGTTTTGCCCTCAGTAATTTCAAGCTAAACCAGAAAATAATAAGAGACAGACAACTTGTAATACTGGGTCAAACAATAGGAACAATTTCTCACGATATAAAAAATCTTCTCACAGGATTTGAAGGTGGTATTGAAATGATAAATAATGGGTTAGCAGACAAAAACTATCAGGAAATTGAGACAGGTGCAGGGATTTTGAATAGAAGTTATCAGAGAATTAGATCACTTGTTCTTTCTATGTTGGACTACGCGCGGAATAAACCACCGGATCTAGTGATGTCTGACTTTAACAAAGTAATTGAAGATTCTGTTTCTGTTGTGAAGGAATCGTTCAAAGATAGAAATGTAGAGATTATTGAAAACTATGATCCATCAATTCCTCCAACAGCAATCGACCCCGAAAGAATCGACAGAATGGTATCCAATCTGTTGATAAATGCTATCGATGCTGTGGAAGATAGAAAAGGAATTATTAAGATTACAACAAGATATGTTCCTGAATATGAAACAATTGAGTTTGAAATATCAGATAATGGTAAGGGTATTCCTGAAGGAGCAATGGACAAAATATTTGACCTATTTTACTCAACAAAAGGATCAAGAGGTACAGGTTTTGGGCTTGCTATTGTTCAAAAGGTTGTCAGTGAACATGATGGTAAGATTCAGGTGCGTTCAAAGTTAGGCTACGGTACAACATTCACAGTCCAATTCCCTGTAAGAAAACCATCTGTTGAAAGATTGGCTTCTAATTAGTATCTTTTTCTTTTTTTTCGTTAACAAAAAGAAGAGGAAACACTATATCACTTGTGCAACACGGCAGAATAACAGCAAATACAGTATATATCAGCACTCCACCAATATGTTCAATCCAGTCAGTAAGTCCATATCCTATTAGATACAGAATTGAAGCCATTGAGCTGACAAATACGTGCAGTGAATGAGAAAAGATGACTCCTTCCTGTTTTTCAAGAGTTCCAGGTGCAAAAAAACCTGCAATTATTCCAAGAATAACAAATGGTAGAACAAGTGATAGATGTTCAAGGATACAAATATGGAGTTTCATATGTGTACCTAGAAGAAAACCTGAAATGTAAGGTATCATGATATCACTTGTACCGCATATAAGAACTGACCCAACAAGGCCTATTATAATTGACTTGAAAACCTTTCTTTCGTGCTGCCAAAACATTGCAGTGGTAGCAATAGCCGAAAAAAGAAGGTGAACAGGATGAAAAATATGGAATAATAAAACCGACCGAAGAATTGTTTGATTTGAATCTGCGGAAAATGTAATAAAATTCAAAATACCCATAAGCATGAGTCCAAAACAAACACTAAGGATTGAAAATGGTAAATGATGCTTTAACTCTTCAATCAAACGCATATCATTTTCCCTTCTTAGAACATTCAGGGCACATACCAAAAAATTGAACTAAATGTCCTGTAATTTTAAACCTGTATCTTTTTGAAAGATGTTCTTCAATAGTTTTTATAAAATCTGTTTCCTTATCAACGAGATCATCGTAATCAATCACCTTTCCACATCCACTGCATACAAGATGATGGTGATGCCCTTTTTTGCATAGATGGTGAGCAAGTTCATATCTTGCCCTGCCATCCCCAAAATCATGTTTTTCAATGATACCCAAACGATTAAGAATCTCAAGAGTTCTATAAACTGTAGTCAAACTGATTCCAGGGTATTTTTTGTGTATTTTTAGATAGATGTCTTCTGCACTCAAGTGTTCTTTACAATTATAAAAAACATCAAGAATAACCTGTCTTGCCTGTGTAGTTCTAAAACCATATCTTTTGTAAAATCCATACCTATGCAGTGGACCAAACCCTAAATGATAAGGCATAAGTTTACACCCTTGTATTTTTTAATTATAACACACTTTAGATCCGTATTTCTCCATCTGATTTCAATAGTAGGTCGTAAATGTCTCTTTGCTAAAAAAAGAAAATTAAAGACTATTTCTAACAGCTATGTTTAAACAATATTGGAAGGTTCTAATACGATATATTCGCATTGTTGACTGAACTGCAAAATCTGTTAAAATTAAAGCTATGGCAACCGTACAAGAAGAACTCGAAAAACTTCTGAAATTACAGGAAATTGACAGTAAATTGCAGGACATAAACACGCTTCTTCAGGAGCTTCCTGCACAATTAAGAAACCTTGAAAGAGAAGATGTTTTTCTCCGGCAAGAAATGGAAGAATTTAAAAAAGCAACTACACACCTTAAGGTGGAAAGGAGACAGAAAGAAACAGAACTGAAAGCAATCGAAGAACAGATAAAAAGTTTACAGTCCAAGTTATTCGATGTCAAAACCAATAAGGAATATCAAGCGCTGCAGAGTGAAATTCAAACCCTTAAGATGAAGGCTTCTTCTCTCGAGGATGAAATCCTTGTCCACATGGAACAGGACGAACAACTTAAGGAAAAAGAAAAAAGCCTTCTTCTAAGAATTGAACAACATAAAAAAATTATGGTCCAGAAGCAGAGAGAAATAGAAGACAAAATAGAAAAGCTGAAAGCTGAACAACTGTTAATTCAACAAGAAAGAGATGAATGCGCAAGTAATATAAACCGCCTTCTCATTGATTTATATACCAGAGTTAAAAAATCCAAAAAAGATGGTATAGCAGTTTGTAGAATTTCTGAAGATTCAAACGGTTGTGTATGTGGTGGTTGTTATGTCTATATCCCCGGTTACCTAAGAGAAAAAGTAAAGAAAAAGACAGAAATTGTGCAATGTGAAAATTGCGGAAGAATTCTTGCGGAATGAAATCATTAATTCTTTATTTTGATGGTACAAGCCGACCGAATCCAGGAAAATCCGCCTGTTCATATATCATTACTGAAAATAACTTGCACGTGATAGAAAAATCAGGAAGATACCTTGGTGAAGGTACAAATAACATCGCTGAATATTTCGGCCTTATCCTTGGCTTGATTGCCTGTATAAAATATGAACCATCTGATCTTGTCATTCATACAGATAGTAATCTGGTAGTTCAACAGATTAATGGGAATTACCGTGTCAGGGATAAGGAATTAAAAAACCTTCATATTGTTGCACTGGAGCTTATGAAACTATTCAAAAAAATTAAAATTGTCCATGTATCCCATGAAAAAAATCAAGCACATTCTTTAGCACAAAAATACCTTGAAAAAAGTCTTTTTGATTAATAAACCTGTTTTGACGAACAAATGTCTAATTTAAAGAATCTTTTAAAAAACAGTTCTTTGAAAAAATCGGGAGCAGCCGGGCAGTCGCCCTTTAATGGGAGGAAAGTCCGGGCTCCAGCAGACATGGTGGCTCCTAACAGGAGCAGGTCGCAAGACCTGGAAAGTGCCACAGAAATAATACCGCTTCAGCAAAAACTGAAGCAAGGGTGAAATGGTGAGGTAAGAGCTCACCGCATCAGCAGCAATGCTGGTGGCAAAGGCAAACCCCACCAGGAGAAAAACCAAGCAGGGTCTGGTGCCTGCCCACATAGACCCGGGTAGGTTGATTGAGTCAGGAAGTGATTCCTGACCCAGATGAATGACTGCCTTAAAACAGAACCCGGCTTACCAGCTGCTCCCGTAAAATTATGAAAAAATGTTCAAAATTAGATTTTATTAAAATAGGAGGATTTATGAAAAAGTTTTTTTTCATTGCTTTAATGTGTTTCACCTTCTTGTTTTATGCTTATTGCCAGCAAGAAAAAACTATTTCAGCATTTGATGTGGTTGAGAAAGCTGGTGCAAGAGTTCAGCAGATACCTGATGGTGAAAGTGTAAAAAATGTCATTGGTACATTCATTTTAACAATAAAATTGAATGATTCTGATTATGCCAATCTTAAATCTGCCGGTGAGAAAGTTTTTCAAAAAACCATTTCCAATCCTCTTAAATTCGAAGGAAAATTTATTACTATGCTTCCAGTGGCAGGTGAAAAAATTGAAAGGTTCATGATGGCAGGGAAATCTGAACTCGGTAATTTTTACATCTACAGGAATTTTGATGACATCACAGTTTTGTTGCCTGAAATCGGCATAGAGATACAGGACAAAATATCAGAAATAAGAAAACTTTCAGGCAATAAAGTCCCTCAGGCACCATCAGAATTTGTTGAAGGAATGGGATTGTTATTCAGTTCTGTTTCATTCAAAACCCTTTTCAATCAAGGTAAATTCTGGTTATATGATGCAAAGGTTTCAACAGTTGAAAAAGCAGGGACAAAATTAATTGAACTTACAAAAAAGGAACCTTCAGTAGATATAAAAATAACTGTTGTTCCTGATATTTGGACTATTTCAGAAATTTTACTATCGGCTGATAATGCGACGATAACAGCAAATTATAAACTTCCTCAATCCAATAAGGTTACCCTTATTGACTACATGCCTGAATCCATAGCCATAGATGCAGTGGACAAGGGAAATACAATAAAACTTGAACTCGGCTCACTGACCTATAATAAAATTAGCTATGAAAACTTTTTCAATTTAAGACGGATGAAGATGTCTGAATTTATATCATTGATGGCGATTAAATTGATGAGTCAGTAAAACTGAAATTTCCTCAATATGATATTAAGATCTGCTTTTTGAATCGATCCTTCAAGAGTGATGGTATAATAATTCCCATCCATTAACAAAAAAACCGTTCTGAAAATGATATGAAAAGATTGCCTTTTAAGGAAGTAATTGTTCTGGCGTTTCCACTTATAATCAGCACAAGCGCCTGGACTATCCAGCATTTTGTTGACAGGATGTTTCTTGCATGGTATTCAACACAGGCGGTTGCTGCATCAATGCCTGCAGGTCTTCTCAATATGCTTACTACAAGTATTTTTGTTGGTACTGCAGTATTTACTGAAACATTTGTTGCTCAATATTACGGAGCAAAACAGTTTGATAGAATTGGCTCTGTGATGTGGCAGGGAATATACATAGGCTTGATAGGAGCAATCTTTCATCTTGCGCTCATTCCATTTGCAGCACCCTTATTTCATATTATAGGCCATGCCCCTGATGTGATTTGGCTGGAAATAGTGTATTACCAAACATTATGTCTGGGTGCAGGTGCAGTAATTGCCTCAGGTGCTGTTGCAGGATTTTTCGCAGGAAGAGGAAAAACAAAACAGGTCATGATTGCAACGCTTTTTCAAACCTTCATAAATATTTTTCTTGATTATGTATTGATTTTCGGGAAATTTGGAGTACCTGCACTTGGAATGAAGGGTGCCGGGCTTGCCTCTGTAATTTCTGCATACTGCCATCTCATTTTTTTATTGATTCTTGCAACAAAACAAAAAAATGAAAGAGATTATAAGATTTATAGTTCCTGGAAGCCAGAAAAAGAACTTTTCAAAAGAATTCTTAGATTTGGCATACCCAGTGGTTTGCAGGGAACCATTGATCTGGCAGGTTTTACCATTTTTTTACTTCTTCTCGGGAAAATCGGTACAATACCCCTGGCAGCAACAAACATTGCCTTCAACATCAATACTCTCGCCTTTATGCCAATGATAGGAATCGGAATGGCTGTTTCAATACTTGTTGGACAGAATATCGGTGCCAATAATCCACAGAAAGCCCAGTTATGCACCTGGACAGGATTTGTTATAACCTTCTCTTATATGTTTATCCTTGCAATCCTGTATGTAACAATTCCTGATATTTTCATCAAACCTTTTTCTTTCAAAGCAGACCCTTTTGAATTTGAGCAGATTCAGCATATTGCTGTGATTTTGTTAAGGTTTGTTGCTTTTTATTCACTCTTTGATGGAATGAATATAATTTTCGCGTCGGCACTCAGAGGTGCAGGAGACACAAAATTTATTATGCTGGCTGTCGCATTTCTTTCTATCTTGGTATTGATTGTACCATCTATAATTTTCATCGTTTTTTTGAAAAAAGGAATTTACATTGCCTGGACAATTGCAACAATTTATGTTATTGCGCTGGCATTGATGTTCTTTTTAAGATTTAAGCAGGGAAAATGGAAAACAATGAAAGTTATAGAAAAAAGAAGTTTCAGTTCCGATGATGTATCCTAATTTTTCTTTACAGATTTTTTACTTCTTGTTTCCTGCAACTGGTAGTCCGGTGGCCTTTTTTCAAGAATTGAAAAAGAAATTTCAATAATTTCTTTTGCTTCGTCAGGACTCATTACGCCAATTGCAACCATATCCTGTTGCCTGATGTTATTCCATACAAACGTTAATCCCTGCAATGGCCTTAATTGACCGGACGCAAGTGGTTTTATTGTAAGTACCGGTTTTTTTGCATTTTGAATAATCCTTGCAACCCAGTCGACCTCAATCTGCATCAAAAAACCCATTGAGTTGAAAATAGCGATATATGTCTCGGTGTCAACATTTGTTTCGTCGGCATACACAATTGTTTCCGTCGTCTGAGTACTCAAT
>JAMWCC010000071.1:0-32186 GCA_023818375.1 Candidatus Omnitrophota bacterium
ATACTTGCTTTTCTCTGTCTGTTTTTCGGGCTTTACAACAAATTACCCCTTGCAATGATTGATTCCACAGTATTTTTTTCAGGCAGATACCAAGATTTTTCAAAGCATGCCCTTGACCTTTTGAATACTGCCTCTGGTATTACGGTTGCCTGCTTGATTTTCGCATTTTTACTTCACAGATATGGCTGGCTAAAGGCAGGTAAAAAGGCATATCTTGCTTCTGAGATTGTACATAATCTAGTGATTATAAGAGATATTTACCGTCTTGCTGAAAGAAAGATTTTTGATGTGTATGAGCAAGGTATGAAAATTGTAAATACTCTGTCCCTTGCTCTTTATCATGGTTTTGACAGATCTTCTGACTGGTTATATGAAAGGGCAGTGGTTGACTCTGGAAAAAAGGCAATAAATTCGATGAGGGTAGTTCACAAAGGCAATGCCACTCAATATGTAGCCTGGATTTTTGCTGGGGCAGTCATTGTGACAATTTTTGTATTGATTTTTTAGGAGAAGGACATGTTTTTATTTATTTTCATAGGTATGCCACTTGCGATTGCGGGAATTCTGCCTGTAATCAGCAGGATTTCCAGGAAATTTCTTCCTGATTTTCTTGCTAATCTTTGTTTTGTAATCCTGCTAGCGGCGAGTATCTCAATTTATAATCTCTGGCCCGGGGCAGGAAGGTTTTCACATAACCTTGGCTGGTTCGGTACAGATCTTAACATATCTCTAGTACTTGATGGTTTCAGTCTCTTGATGATTTTCACTGTTTGTATTGTTTCTCTTGCAGTGGGACTTTTTTCGATAGATTATATCGAGCGCTACGGTTGGCGGTCGGCATATTATTCTATTTTGCTTGTACTTGTTGCTTCAATAAATGGAATTATTCTTACTTCTGACCTTTTTACCATGTATGTTTTCATAGAGGCTGCTGGGCTTGTTTGCTATGGTTTGGTTGCTTTTGGAAGAACGAGATTTGCAATTGAAGGTGCCATAAAATACCTTATCATTTCAGCGATTGCGTCTGTTTTTATTCTTCTTGGTATCGCTCTAATTTTTGTTAGGACTGGAAGCACAGATCTTAGGGTAATCGCTGCTTATCCAGTAGCTGCATCAAAGGTCAATATAATTTTGTTCCTTGTTGGTTTTGGGGTGAAATGTGCGCTTGTTCCTTTTCACTTTTGGATGCCTGATGCATATACAGCTGCACCAGCTGTATTACCAGCAATGAGTTCCGGTATCTTCGTGAAGGCAGCGGGAGTTTACGCGTTGTGCAGGATTTTCTTTAATACATATGGTGTTAATCAGGCTGTTTTATCTGTCATGATATATCTTGGAATAGTTTCAATCCTCGTTGGTGCATTTCTTGCCCTGGGACAAACAAGACTGCGGAGAATGCTTGCTTATTCTTCCATAAGCCAGATGGGCTATATTGTACTTGGTCTGGGTATAGGTACACCGCTGGGGATTATTGGTGCTCTTCTTCATTTGTTTTTCCATTCAGCTTTTAAGTCCCTTTTGTTTTTAAATGCAGGTGCAGTTGAATATGCTACAGGGACTGATGAAAGTAAAGAACTTGGTGGTCTTGGTGGAAGGATGCCATTTACGTCCACTACAAATATTATTGGTATTCTTTCAGCAGCCGGGGTGCCGCCGCTGAATGGCTTCTGGAGTAAATTAATTATTGTTATCGCTTTGTGGCAGGCAAAGATGTTTTTGTATGCTTTCATAGCAATATTTGCAAGTGTTCTTACTTTATGGTATTTACTCTTAATCCAAAGAAGGATATTTTTTGGAAAATTAAACAAGTTGTTGGCAGAAGTTTATGAAGTTCCTTTTTGGATGAATTTATCAATGGTTGGATTGGCTCTGGTATGTGTATGGACGGGTGTTTCATTTGCATCTTTTATTTGCACTTGGCTACTCCCTGCTTCTGGTGTCTTGATTGATGGTGTTAAGGGGCAACTATTTATAATTGGGAGTCAATTCTTATGACCAGTTTACTGATAGGGGCAGTATTGGTTTTTGCTTGTTTGGCTGTTTTTCTGAAAGACATGCTTAAAGCAGTATTGTGTCTATTAATCTCAAGTATATTTTTAGCAATTATCTTTTTCAGGCTGAATGCTCCTTTTGCGGGAGTTTTTGAAATTTCTGTCGTTGCTGGTTTGATTATGGTTCTTTTCATTATTACGATTTCTATTGTCGGTCCACAAGATACAGTTTCTGAACCAACTGTTCCTATAGCAATTTTCCTTGTATTATTCATGATTTTTTCCTATCTAGTAAATGATGGTATCGTCCATTTGCTAACATCCGAAAAATTTTTAGCAAATTCCAAAGACTATAAAAGATTTGGTGAGGCATTGTGGTTAGGAAGGACTTTTGATATCGTCGGTCAGATAAGTGTAATTTTTGCAGGTGTTTTTGTTGTTTTGTTGGTTGCCGGAAGGAGAAGGAATGGTAAATAACAATTTAACGGATTGCTGGTTGCTTATGCATGGGGCTGCGGCACTTTTATTTATTGGTTTTTATTGTATCTTTGCGAGACGAAATATGATACGCCTTTTGATAGGGCTGGAAATTATATCAAAGGGAATATGCCTTCTTATAATTTGTGGTAGTTTTCCATCAGGAATACTTGTTGCTCAGGCACTTGTTATAACCATAATAGTTATTGAGGTTTGCTTGATGGCTGTTGGTCTTGCTTTGGTCATCAAAGCTTATAAGCAGGCTGGTAGTATTGATATTAGAAAATTTGCTAATCTGAAAGGTTGACAAAATGAGCAAAATAGATATATTAATTTCACCACCTATTGCATTTTTGATAATGAGCCTTTTTTTTAGCGTTTTGTATATCTTAGCAGGAAAATTTGCTTTAACTACAAAAAGAAGCAAGGAGAAGGTTTCGACATATGCTTGTGGTGAAAACATCCCTGGTTTTAAATTTCAATTTGGTTATAATTTGTTTTTCGTTTTTGCATTGTTCTTTACCATTATGCATGTTGCAGCACTTATTTTTGCGACTTTGCCATCGGGTTTACCTTTGGTGTATTTTGGTATTTTTTATCTTTTCGCAATTTTTCTTTCAGTAATCAGTATGCTTTCTTACATTGAATCAGATTATGTAATTTCTGAAAGTGAGGAAGAAAGTGATTGAGAGGTTGATAAAGTGGTCGAGGCTAAAGTCTCCGTGGATACTTCATTTAAACACTGGTGCATGTAATGCCTGTGATATTGAAATTGTGGATGCCCTTACACCAAGATTTGATGTTGAAAGATTCGGAATTTTGCTGAAGGCATCTCCAAGACATGCGGACGTGATAGTATGTACCGGTCCTGTGACAAGGCAGATGAAGGACAGGATTATCAGGATTTATGAGCAAACTCCAGATCCCAAGTTTGTCATTGCTGTTGGAGCCTGTGCCATGTCTGGTTGTGTATACAGAGGTGCATACAATGTTATTGGAGGGGTGGACCAGGTTATTCCTGTTGATATATATGTTCCTGGATGCCCACCAAGGCCAGATGCAATTATCGACGGCGTAGTAAAATTATTACAAAAGCTGGAGAGTTCTAAATGAACCAGGCAGAAATTTTTGAAAAAATTAGAACAAACCTATCTGCACAAATAACTGATATTTCTATGCCATCTCCAAGAAGGATCTTTGTTTCTGTTGCTCCAGAAAAACTTATTGAAACATTGAAAATATTGAAAGATGATTTTGGTTTCTACCATCTTTCAACGATATCAGGTCTTGACAAAATAACAGGCTTTGAAGTTCTTTACCATCTTGCAAATTCGTTTGTCAGTTTGACCGTGAGGGTTCAAATCGACAGAGCTAAGCCTGAGATAATCTCGATATGTGAAGTTATCCCGGGTGCAATTCTTTACGAACGCGAAATTCAGGATATGTTTGGTATAAAAGTTATAAATATTCCTGATTCGAGACCGCTTGTTTTACCAGATGACTGGCCAGAGGGTGAATATCCATTGAGAAAGGACTGGAATTATCAACCGCCAGCAGAAACAATTCCAGGGGAAGAACAATGAAAAAAATAAAAATTCCAATAGGACCGCAACATCCTGCGTTGAAAGAACCCATTAGTTTAAGGATAACGGTTGAGGGTGAAGTGATAAAAGATGCAGATGTCAGACTTGGTTATAATCATCGTGGAATAGAAAAACTTGCAGAAAGCAGAACGTATGTTCAAAATATCTATCTAATGGAAAGAATCTGTGGGATTTGTTCACATTCACATACAACCTGTTTTGTCCAGGGGGTTGAATCGCTTTGTGGACTTGAGGTTCCTAAAAGAGGTTTATTTATAAGGATGCTTGTTTGTGAGCTTGAAAGAATCCATAGCCATTATCTCTGGTTGGGTGTTGCTGCTCATGAGGCAGGATTTGATTCGCTGTTCATGTACACATGGCGCGACAGGGAAGTGGTAATGGATCTTCTGGAAATTATTTCAGGCAACAGGGTTCATTATGCAATAAATACAATTGGCGGGGTCAGGAGAGATTTAAGTGAGGTACAGAAAGAAAAAATTCTTGAGGGAATACAATTTTTGAAAAAGAGAATGGAGTATTACACCAATCTTGGTACTACAGAACCATCATTTGTTGCAAGGGTTTCGGGTGTTGGTATTCTTCCAAAGGAAAAGGCAATGTCTCTGTGTGCTGTTGGTCCTACATTGAGAGCATCCGGCATTGCTTCTGACATAAGAAAAGATGATCCTTATGCTGCCTATGATGAAATACCATTTAGTGTTTGCACAGCTACCAGTTGCGATGTTTTGGGAAGGGTTGTGGTGAGAATTAAGGAAACAATGGAATCAATAAAAATTGTTGAATACTTGGTAAAAAATCTGCCAAGTGGTGAAATAAAAGTACGGGCACCAAGAAAAGTAAAGGAAGGAGAGGCCGTAAGCAGATATGAAGCTCCGCGTGGAGAAAATATTCATTACATAAAAAGCAACGGAACTGATAAGCCTGAAAGAGTAAAAGTAAGAGCTCCTACGCTTGCAAATTATCCTGCAACAATAGAGATGTTGAAAAGCGGATTCATTGCAGATATTCCCTTAATATTTGCAGCTATAGATCCGTGTATCTGTTGTGCAGAAAGATTTGTTGAGGTGATTGATACCAAAAATGAAAATACACAAGTGTTAACGATGGCAGAAATAAAAAAAAGATATTCTAAAAGCCAAGGGCTAAAGAAAGGAAGTTCAGTATGGCCATTATGAAAGCATTGGTTTATCTTTTTGTCTATCCTGGGCTTTTGTTTCTTTTTGTTTATTCAACATTCTGTGAATGGTTTGATAGAAAACTATACGCAAGACTCCAAAACAGAGTTGGTCCTGCTTATACAGGAAGAGCAGGAATTCTTCAGCCGATTGCAGACTTTTTAAAATTGCTTTTTAAAGAAGATATAATTCCAGAAAATGCAGACAGGATAATATTTTCAATTTTGCCAGTGATTGGAGTTGCAACCGTTGCTACTGCTGGTCTTTATCTTCCATTGTGGAATTACGATGTATCCAGAACTACGTTCAACTCATTTCAGGGAGACATTATTGTTGTTCTTTATCTTTTATGTTTATCCACCGTCATACTTTTTCTTTCTGGCTGGCACTCAACAAATTTTTTCTCAACCATTGGAGGCGTGAGAGTCTTAACAATGCTTTTTGGCTATGAGGTTCCATTGTTCCTTTCAGTTTTAAGTCCTGCAATTGTGGCTGATTCATGGCGACTTGCCGAAGTAGCGAATTTTTACCAGGATTTTCCGTTTCTTTTGTTTTTTCAAATTATAGGACTTTTTGTTGCACTGATTTCATTACAGGCAAAACTTGAAAGAACGCCATTTGATATTCCACACGCGGAAACTGAGATTGTTGGTGGTACTTTTACCGAATTCTCAGGGAAAAAACTTGCTTTTTTTAGGTTAATGACTGATATTGAAATGGTAGTTGGAAGCGGTTTGATAGCAACGGTTTTTATGGCAGGCTTTGCCGGCGGTCTTATGGGTTCACTTGCAAGGTTTGTTTTAAAAACCTTGATAGTTATTGCAATTCTTTCAATCATTCGGGCGACTTTTTCCCGGATTAGGGTTGATCAGATGGTTGTTTTTTCGTGGAAATACCTGACGCCGCTTGCAATTTTACAGTTGTTGGTAAGCATAATAATTAAAGGGGTTATAAAATGAAATTAAGACCTGGTGCATTTATACCTGAACTGCTTAAGCATTTGTTTAAAAAGCCAGCAACTGTAATGTACCCTTTTGAGAAGCTCAATATACCAAAGGATTTCAGGGGTACTCCTGTACTAAAGCCAGAGTTATGTATAGTTTGTAGGGCTTGTGTAAGGGATTGTCCTGCATTTGCAATTGAGATAGAAACACTTTCTGAAGAAGAGAAAAAATACAAAATGACAATTCACAATGATAGATGTATTCACTGTGCACAGTGTGTAGAATCTTGCCCAACCAAGGCGCTTTTTATGGACGATGGTTATGAGCTTTCAACTGATAGCAGGCGAAAGCTTAAAATTGCATATGTGTATTCAAGACCTAAAAAGACCGCACAGCAGTCCAGTGAAAAATAAAAGAGATTTGTTTTAATGAGCTTTTGGAAAAAGGAAATTTACAATAGAGTTAAAAATTTTAAAAAGCTTGTTATCTTATGCGTAGGCAATCCAGAGGCATCTGATGATGGTGTCGGTGTAGAAATTGGAAAAAGGCTGCTAGAAAATCTGTTTGATAGCCCTGATGTTTTCATCTTTAATTGTTATACTGCGGCAGAAAATTTTACTTCACCGGTAAAAAAAATAATGCCCAGCCACATCTTGATCATAGATTCATGTGTAGCTGGTAAGGTGCCAGGTACAGTTTCAGTTTTTTGTCCGGATGATTTAAAAGAAGAAGATATTTCGTCTCATAGGATACCAGTACAATTATTATCAAGATACCTTAAGAATGAGACTGGAGCAGATGTTATAATTATTGGGATAGAGCCCGAGATTCTTGGTAAAGGACGACATTTAAGTGGTTCTGTTAAGAACGCGGCTGATGAGATTGTCGAGTTTTTGTTGAAAATTTTTAGAAAGAACTGGTGATGGTGATATAATGCAAGAGTTAAGTATGATTGAAAGCCTAAGAATTTTGCTTAAAAATGTTTGCGAAAGGGAAAACGCCAAGAAAGTTATCTCGATCGAAATGACAGTTCATCCTTACAGCTGTCTTGATGAAGATAATTTGAATTTCATGTATCTATCAATTCTTGGAGACGATCCAATTTTGAAGGATGCCAAAATTAAGATTAAGAGAAGTGAAAAAGTACAACAGAGACAATTTATAGTTAACAATATTGAAATTGAGGTTGATTGAAAAAACCATGACTTTCAAAAAAGTAAAGATTGAACAAAACCTGTTTTCACAGAACGAGGAAATTGCCAGAGAAAACAAAAGTATTTTTACAAAACATAAAATTTTGTCTTTGAATTTTATGGGAGCACCTGGTTGTGGAAAGACTTCTATTATTGAAAAGCTTATTCCAGAACTTTTAGCTAAAAAAATATATTGCGGGGTGATAGAAGGTGATATCGCAGGTAGTTTTGATAGCGAGAGACTGGAACATTATGGAATACCCTTGGTACAGATTAATACAGGTGGTGCATGCCATCTTGATGCACTCATGATTAAGAAAGGAATGGAGAACCTGCCGCTTAAACAGCTGAATGTTGTTATTATTGAAAATGTGGGAAATCTTGTATGTCCTGCTGAATTTGAACTTGGTGTGGATTGTAATATAACTGTTGCCAGTATTACAGAAGGCGAAGAAAAACCATTAAAATATCCGTTGATGTATTCAGTCTCTGAGCTTGTGCTTCTTAATAAAATTGATCTGATAAATGTTGTTGATTTCAGTATTGAAAAATTTACCCGATTTCTAAGGCAGATCAATCCAAAGGCTGAACTTATTGCTGTTTCTGGAAGAACCGGTATTAATATAAAAGCCATAAAGGAATATGTGCTAAAAAAGATGGGACTCTTATGAGAAGGATTGAACTGCTCATTAATGGAATTGTGCAGGGTGTTGGTTTCCGACCATTTGTTTATCGACTGGCTCAGCAAAACAATATCACTGGCTTTGTAAAAAACACAATGGATGGCGTGTTAATTCAGGCACAAGGCAGGGAATCTGATATAGAAAATTTTATTTACTTGATAAAAAATTCTCCACCACCGAAAGCAAAAATTAAGGAAATTTTTGTAAAGCCGGTAACTCTTGTGAAAAAGGAACATAAATTTGCAATATTGAAAAGTGATGGATATTATCGGCACAGATTAGAGATTCCTCCTGATATTGCAACTTGTAAAAATTGCGTTAGGGAAATCCATGATCCCAAGAATCATAGATACCTTTATCCTTTTACAAATTGCGTTGATTGCGGTCCGCGTTTTACGATCATAAGAAATTTACCTTATGATAGAGAAAACACTTCAATGAATAAATTTAAAATGTGCCCTGTTTGTGAAAAAGAATATAATAGTCCCAGCAACAGACGATTTCACGCCCAGACAAATTGTTGTGGTATATGCGGTCCAAAGTATTTCCTTGCGGATTCAAAAGGGAATGAAATCGCAAGTGGGACCCTGGCGATAAAAAGAGCTGCAAGACTTCTTGTGGAAGGAAAAATCATCGCACTTAAAGGGATTGGTGGCTTTCATATCGCCTGTAATGCATTTTCAACAGAATCCATCAAAAGATTAAGAGTACGTAAGAATAGAGAGGAAAAGCCCTTTGCCTTGATGTCAAAGGATACTAAAATCATAGAAAAGTACTGTATTGTTTCACCTGTTGAGAAAGAATACCTGCTTTCTTCATCGGCACCAATTGTGCTTTTGCAAAAAAAGAAAAGAGCAAAGTGGTGCGAAGAAATTGCTCCGCATAACAATTATTTAGGTATTATGCTTCCATACGCACCATTACATTATCTGATTTTTGCTTTTGAACCGGATCTTGAATTGCTTGTTATGACAAGTGGAAATTATTCTGAACAGCCAATCTGTACTGAAAATCAGCAGGCACTAAAATTGTTATCAAAAATTGTAGATTTTTTTCTTTTCCATGACCGAGAAATTGTTTCTGGTTGCGACGATTCTGTAATGAGAGTCCTTCCAGACGGCAAGATACAGATGATAAGGAGATCTAGAGGATTTGCCCCAGAATCCATCACTTTACCATTTAAATTCAAGAAAAGTGTACTTGGTTGTGGTGGGAATATGAAAAACACTTTCTCTTTTGTTAGTAATGATACACTCTATATGAGCCATCATGTAGGTGATATTGACAGTCCTGAAGCTTTTGAAAATTATACCTCTTCAATTATGAGATACGCCAAAATTTTGAGAATAAGTCCAGAGATTGTTGCATATGATGCACATCCTGAGTATATGTCAACTGTTCTTGCAACAACTCCGGATTTTTTTTATAAAGCCAAAAAGATTAAGGTTTATCATCATCATGCACATATATGTTCATGTATGGTTGAGAATAGACTGGAAAATAGGAAAGTTATAGGAATTGCTTTTGATGGTACTGGTTATGGTCAGGATGGAACTTTGTGGGGAAGTGAATTTTTAGTTTGTGATTACTCAGGTTTTGAACGAATTGCTCATTTGAGACCTATAAGGCTTGCAGGATCCCAGCAGGCAATAAAAGAAATCTGGCGGATAGCAATCGCTTACCTAATAGATACTTTTGGTGATGAGTATCGTGAATATGGTTTTAAATTTTTAAAGCAAGTAAATAAAGAGCAACTATCCTTAGTAGAAAAAATGATTAAAGTTGGAATGAACAGCCCGTATTCCTCTGGAATGGGTAGATTTTTTGATGCTGTTTGCTGTATTTGTGGTATAAGAAACAAGATAAACTATGAAGGTCAGGCAGCTGCTGAACTTGAGGCAATTCTTTACCAGGATAATTCTGAAAATCCATACGAGTTTGAGCTTGTTAAGGTTGAAGGAATGTTCATTATAGATCACAGGAAAGTCGTTCGTTCGATTGTAAAGGATATCATGAATAAGGTTCCGTCAAGCAAAATTTCTTATAAATTTCATCTTACGATAGTAAGGATGGTTTTTGACCTTTGTAGAATTATAAGCAAGGAAACAGATATTCGGGATATTGTTTTATCTGGAGGCAGTTTTCAGAACGCATTTCTTTCTGTTAGAATAAGACAAATTCTTGAAGAAAATGGATTTAATGTTTACTCGCACAGCTTGATTCCGCCAAACGATGCCTGTATTTCAGTTGGACAGTGTGCTATTGCAGGTTTTAAATCTTTTTAAATTTTTGGGAGAAAAACATGTGTCTTGCAATTCCGATGAAGATTATGAAGAAGAAAGGAAATACAGCGGTTGTGTCTCTTGGTGGTGTTGAAAGAACCATAGATGTTTCGCTTGTCAAGGGTATCAAGACTGGTGATTATGTGATTGTTCATGCTGGTTTTGCAATTCAGAAGCTTAATAAAAAAGAGGCAAGAGAAACCTTGAAACTTTTTGATAAGATGAAATATGGAACATATAGAAAAATTCAGAAATCCTGATTACATCAAGGCACTTGTTTTGCAAATACATACTGTATCAAAAAAGATTAAGAAAGAGGTGAAACTGATGGAAGTGTGCGGGACACATACTATGGCAATTGCCCGATGGGGTATTAGGAAGATGCTTCCAGAAAATGTTAGTCTTATTTCCGGTCCAGGATGTCCAGTTTGCGTTACACCAAACCAGTTTATTGATACCGCAATTGAGATTTCAAAATTGGGTAATGTAAAAATTGCTACATTTGGAGATATGTACAGGGTTCCTTCAGGAAAAAAATCACTGGAAAAACAATCAGCAAATGGAGCGGTTGTGGATATAGTGTATTCTCCGCTTGATGCTCTTAAAATTGCAGAGAAAAATCCCGAAAAGAAAATTGTTTTTTTGGCTGTAGGTTTTGAGACAACTTCACCTTTGACAGCTAAGGTTATTCTTTATGCGAGAAACCGGAAACTGAAGAATTTCTTTGTTCTTTCGGGACACAAACTTATTCCGCCAGCAATGGTCGCTCTTGTAAAAGACAAGACGCATCACATCGATGGGTTTTTATGTCCTGGACATGTAAGTGCCATAATTGGATCTGAACCATATAGAGTTTTTCCAAACAACTACGGAGTGCCTTGCGTAATTTCTGGATTTGAAGTATGTGATATCTTACAATCAATACTGATGTTGCTTGAAATGATTTGTGGGAAAAGGAAATTGTCAGTTGAGATTCAATACACAAGATGTGTGCTTAGATATGGAAATACAGTTGCACAAAAGATTATTGCCGAGGTTTTTAATGTTGTTGATGTGGACTGGAGAGGTATAGGAATGATAGAACAAAGTGGATTGGCAATTAATAGAAAATTTACTGAATTTGATGCGTTTTCTAATTTTAAATTGGATGTGAAAATTTCCAGTGAGGCAAAAAGTTGTATCTGCGGACAGATATTAAAAGGTCTGAAAACACCCTTAGATTGTAAATTATACAGAAGGTTATGTACTCCTGAAAGTCCTATTGGACCTTGTATGGTTTCTTCTGAAGGAACCTGTGCTGCTTATTATAACTATGAAAGATGAAATAATTCTTCTTGCACATGGGACAGGTGGAAAACAAAGCAGGATGCTTATTGAAAATTTAATTCTGAAATATTTACATGACCCCGCATTAAGATTCTTACCCGACTCTGCCTCAATAAAGGTTCCTCGTATCAACGATGAAATCTGTTTTACAACCGATTCATTCGTTGTCAGTCCTCTTTTTTTCCCTGGCGGAGATATCGGGAAATTAGCAATCTGTGGTACAGTTAATGATCTTGCTGTTTGTGGTGCCCAAGCTTTGTATATGTCATGTTCTTTAATAATTGAGGAAGGTTTGAGGTTTTCAGAACTAGAAAGGATTTTAAGATCAATGGCGACTACTGCTGGTAAAACAGGTGTAAGGATTGTGACAGGGGATACAAAGGTTGTTGAAAAAGGAAAATGCGATGGGATCTTTATCAACACCTGTGGCATAGGTGTTAGAAAAAGTCATGTCTCTTTGGGTCTGGAACGAATCAAACCGGGAGATGCAATAATTCTAAGTGGGGTGCCTGGAATGCATGAGTTGGCAATTATATGTACCAGAGAAAATATCAGATTCAAATCTTCTTTGAAAAGCGATTGTGCTCCAATTAAAGACCTTGTTTTTCAAGTTTTGAGTGAATCTGTTGATGTAAAATTTATGAGGGATCCTACGAGGGGTGGCCTTGCAACGACATTAAATGAGATTGCTTCAGAATGTAAGTTCGGAATAAGAATTTATGAAAGTAAGATTCCCCTTGTAAAATCTGTCAAGTATTTGTGTGAAATTCTTGGGTTTGACGTAATGAATCTTGCTTGTGAGGGTAGGGTGGTTATGATAGCGAAATATGATGATGCAGAAAAAATAGTATCGACTATGAGAAAACATCCACTTGGAAGAAAAGCAAATATAATTGGGGTAATTACTGAGAGATTTCCTGGAAAAGTAATTTTGGAAACGGTTAATGGTTCTGAAAGGTTTATAATGATGCCATCAGGAAGACAGTTACCAAGAATCTGCTGAGTTTTTAGACCCTTCTGTAAAAATCTTTTAATTCTTTCAATTTTTGATCTATGGAGGTATCAGAGATTTCTTCCTCAACACTTCGCCATGCTTGTATTTTTTACTCCACACAGTACAAATGGTTGGCCCCTTTCTTTAACGTATCTTGAAGCTTCATTTCTTTTGTTGAAAACAAGTTCTCCTCTTCTGGTGACTGGAATTTTTTTAATTTCCTCTTCTGGCATATTTCTGATTGCTGCGAACATCTGGTACAAACCCAATCCAGGATCCATGACCAGCGTAAGTTCTTCAACAGTTTCTTCAGATGCAGTCACCCCTGTTCCTGCAGCCTCAGCCGCAGTAAGACACAAATATGGTCTTGTTCTTATTCTATACCTTCTTTTGATATTAGTTTCCATTGTTCGCTCCAGGTTATTTTCTGAAATATATTGTTTTTTGTAGCTTTAATCTTCCATCTTCCATAGCAGCTGCCCAGGTATCAGCAAAAGTTACCAGAAGTGTTAGCGCACATTCCTTATGGGCTATGTGTTTATTCTCCATTATATACTGACCATCATGATAAAGTATTGCTTGGGCTTCTTCATCGGTTAGGGGGATAAATTTTGAAACAAGATACAAACTTCTTGCTGCTACCGACATTTCAACCTGATTTTCATTGTAAACGTAAGATGTATCTTTTTTTATGTACCTTGGCGCGTGTGGCATTCCAACCTTGCCGACATCATGAAAAAGTCCCACTATCACACAGCTTTCATCGCTGATTTCAGGAATAAGCGTACTTTTTAATTTCAGCATTATGAGGGCTACGTTTACTGAATGAATGATAAGGCCATGCTCAAAACAGAGATGGTACTTAGTGCTCGCAGGTGCAGTAAGCCATGTTGTTTCTTTTTCCAAAAATCTCACGAATTCATCACATTCATCCTTTCGCTCGATGACTTTTAACAATAATTCCCTATATTTTTTTTCAAAATCAAAGTCCAGTTCCATTTTTTTCCCTTAAAATAGGAATGTTTGTGAACTGAATCTTTGACAGCTCGTCTTCCTGACGTAGAAACGTTCCAAGTCTATCCGAGATAGTGACAGGTGCTACTACCATTTCAAGGATACCAATTGACTTTGCTGTTCGTGAAATATTTTGTAACTTCACCTGGGCTTTGAGTTGCTGGTGTTTGCGGAACTGCACATCAAATTTGTCAGAAATTTTTCCGCCACTGTAGGATTGAATTTTTCCTGATTCACCGATAATAGCTCTGTCCAACCCGACTGAAACGCTTGAAGGAAAATAAATCCGACCTGTATCGTCTATACCTTTAATAGAATCAATAGTGAGATATCGTTCTTGATCAGAGTTATTTATTATTTCGAAACTTAGAATCATCGTACTTCCATCCATCAGAGCTTCTTTAAGAATAAAAATAAAATCATATGCTTCTTTTACCTGTTGTGCCAAGAGCGTTTTTTGTGCAGTTATTGGTTCTGTTAGCCTATAACTGACTTTTATTAGGTCATCGATTGCTTTGTTTCTTAAAATTATTGAGGATTCACCAGCAAAAATTCTGGCACTATTAACATCAATAAGTTTCACTGACACATACAAACCTTCTGCCACTGGATATACTGTTCCTGTAAGAATTACTTCTGCACCACTGATGCTGCCTATTTGTTTAGCAAAACCAGGGTCTATTACACCTGTAGATGAAATCTTTTTTTCAGCAAGGAGTTTCTTTAGTTGGTTTCTATCAATTATTGTTATCTCTTTTTTTTGAGATGCTAGTACTATGGAAAATTCTTCAGCGATAAATCTACCAAGAACATTGATATTTCCTTCAAGATCAGTAAAATCTGTCACCGCCACGATTTTCTTATTGTTTGCTACAAGTGAATCTGAAATTGTTGCTGTAAGATTTGTGATTTCAGGGATAACAGAACCTCTTGCCAGGTTAACAAAGACTAATAGAACCAAATAGAGGATTAGAAATTTTCCTTTTATGCACATTTTTCTCATTCTAATTCTATAATACCACATTCATGACCAGAATCAATAATTGAAAAAACAGGTTCAAAAATATAGTAAAAGGATTGGAAACAGAAAATAGATTCTCATCAGTGCTTTTCACAACAAAAGTCAGCAAATTCGTTATTGACTTGTATCTATAAAAATGATATCATTTTTCTTTAGTGCTGAGGAGCTTAAATTGTTAAGAAAATTCCTTCCAAATAACTTTGATTTTTTTGAACTCTTTGAGAAGCAGGTTGGTTATGCTGTGGATGCCGCTTCAACATTCAGAACAATTGCTGAGACAGGAATATTGACCGAAAATCTTTATAACAAGATACAATCCCTTGAGCACCAGGGAGATGAGATTACTCACACTATCATCAATGAACTTAACAAAACATTTATCACGCCCTTTGACAGGGAAGATATTTACAATCTTGCGAAGGAACTTGATGATGTCATAGATATGTTCAATACCATTACAAATCGGATGAGGGTTTATAAAATTTCTGGTGTTAATCCAATTCTTGTCGAATTTGCCTCTGTAATACAGGATTCTGTTAAAACTGTGCAGAGTGCTATTGTCTGTTTACGAAATGTGAAACAGCATGGTTCAATTATGGACTCCTGCGTTGAAATTAATAGATTGGAAAATGTTGGAGATACCATGCGGGATAAAGCTCTTGGGGAGCTTTTTGACAAAGAAAAAGATCCTATCGCAATAATAAAATGGAAGGAAATTTATACCGATGCAGAAACAATCCTTGATATTTGTGAAGATGTTGCTCACATTATTGAAACCATTCTTGTGAAACAAGCATAAAATGACAGTCTCAATAATCTTCCTGATTTTTCTTGCTTACACGTTTGATTTTCTCAATGGTTTCCATGATTCAGCAAATTCTATTGCAACGATAGTTTCAACGCGTGTACTTTCTCCGAGATTGGCAGTTGTGTGGGCGGCTTTTTTTAACTTTATAGCGTTTCTTTTCTTTGGATTACATGTGGCAAAGACAATTGGGAAAGGAATCGTGGAAATCGGGGTTATTGACAATGTCGTAATTTTTGCAACCCTGATTGGTGCCTGTGTCTGGAATATAATAACCTGGTATTTTGGGCTTCCTACAAGTTCTTCCCATGCACTCATAGGTGGTCTTATTGGAAGCGCACTTACTAAAATAGGTCCGGAAGTTCTCATATGGAAGGGAATTTTTAAAACAGTGTCCTTTATTTTTATTTCCCCAACACTTGGTCTTTTTCTCGGACTTAGTTTCGGAATTCTTGTTTACTGGCTGGCAAGGCGTTCAAGTCCGACAAAGATAGACCATGTATTCAGAAAGGGTCAGCTTATTTCTGCAGCTGTATATAGTTTGGGTCATGGTGGTAATGATGCCCAGAAAACGATGGGAATTATTGCAAGCTTATTATTCAGCGCGGGACTCCTTGGACCAACATTTCACATACCATTATGGATTGTTCTGTCATGTCATGGCGCAATCGCTCTTGGTACTCTTTTTGGTGGCTGGAGAATTGTAAAAACAATGGGGCAAAGAGTTGTGAAGTTGAAACCTGTTGACGGATTCTGTGCAGAATTAGGAGCTGCTGTGTCAATATGGTTATCAACTCATCTTGGAATACCTGTTAGCACCACACATACAATTACTGGCGCCATAATGGGCGTTGGATCTGTAAAAAGAATTAGTGCAGTGAGATGGGGAGTTGCACACAGAATATTGTGGGCATGGATATTAACCATTCCGTGCTCAGCAATTATTTCTGCTTTCACCTACAAATTGGTGGATTTTATACGTACTTGATTTTTAGGTTTCCCCTTCACGAGATAAATCCACAACCCCCAAAACAAGATCGGGGGCATACCCTTGGCTTCCAACAAATCGCTTGGCGCAGTGCGCCTGGCGCGATTTGAACGCGCGACCTCTGGATTCGAAGTCCATCGCTCTATCCAGCTGAGCTACAGGCGCAGAGTTTATATTTTTATTATACAATGAAAGGCACTTATTTTTAAGTTATCTGGGTTCTTGATTTTCGAGAAATGGGTTATCCGCTTATGGCTGATGGATTTTTCCAGCAAAAAGTATCAGTCCAGAAGTTTCTTCAATGATAAAGAATAAAAACGGATGGTCTGCCCTGAATACCTTTTTAATTTCAGGTCTTGCAGCTGTGATTTTCATTACTATCCCTGTTACTGCAGCTGCTTCAGTTCCTTCTTCATTTACCTCAATGTATGACTTCTGAATCGCCTTTGAAATAAAAAGGTCCTTATTTCCGGTCATTCTTGAAAAGTCAGCAAACTCTGGATTGAAAGCAGTGTTTATTCCAAGATTTTTCAGCACACCTGAAAGGTCAATCGTTGATTCCACCTTAAAACGAGGCAAGAAAACATCAATTTTTTGTTTTTTCAATAACTTTTGATATTCATTGAGGTCAGTTTCTGTTATTCTTTTTGTCTGCTTTGTATGTTTTGGCAACAAAATCAGGATAGCAAGATTCTGACATTCATATGGTAGTTTTATAATCTGAAAATCCTGTGTTTCGGCATAAGGAAATTCTTTATCCAACAGTTGCATCATTTGAACCTTTGTAGATCTTCTGTCATCAAGCCAGAAGTCATCAAGCCTTGTGGCTTTCTTGTCGAACTGGAACTGCCATATTCCCTTGAAATAGACGGCATTGGTGAGGACAATCCGGGTATCCCTGTTTACATCACCTTCTTCCAGAAACTTTTTAATCTTGCCCTGAGTTTTTTTATCTGCCCATTGGTTTATTCTGGCAGCAGCTTTTTCAGGTTCTTTGATGAAATTTACATTGTAAGCTTCTCCCTTATAGTATTTTTCAATCTTTTCTGTATAGTTTTTGAGAAGACGATAATTTTCCTGCACCCAGTATGCATTAGAAATATTCAACTTACAATTTGATTTTTCAAATGTAAGCAGATCGTTAAGGATGAGGAAGCCTTTCAATCTGTCTTCTTCCACCGGTGACAAATGAAAAACTCTTTTTATTTCTTCCGCGGTTTTACTATTTGCGCCTTCATATACCATCCCGAAGGCATTAATAATGCTGAATGGAGAAAAGAAAATATTTCCAGTTGTTCCTTTTTCAACTTCATACAAGAAATTCAATGAAAACTGATTGTTGGCTTCAACCACTGAAGGATATTCATTAGAAGCCTGCAATTTGATAATACAAGTCGAATTAAGGAAAACTAATAGAAATAAGATTATATTTACAATTCCCATCTTGCCCCTTTTTAAATTAGACAGCAAAATATAGAAAAAGTTCAATCTGAAGAAAGAATTTCATTGAAGATTTCAACATTTTCCTTTATCTGATTTTTTGTTTTCTGAAAAACACCAAACAATATCAGGTCGTTTTGTTTAATATTTTCTATTGCGAATTTCAAGGCAGATTTTATTTGGGTTCTGTTTTTGCATAATCTTCCTGCTCCGAAGATTTTGTAGGCTACACAAGGCTTTTTAACTTTTTTTATTATTTGGCACATTTTAGGTGGGTCTGTCATATCAAAAATTTCTCCCTGGGAACCAACAATTGCTGTCAAGCCACTCTTGCCACGTCCTGTCAGATTAAAAAAACATGTAAGATAAAAATCGACGTCCCAGTTTTCTTCTTCTGCCATTTCAATGAATTCTGGCTGATGGGAAGCCATTCCAGTGGGGTACCCTGCATCCCTTATCATTTTTAACTGGTCCTTTACAAGTTGTTTCTTACCTTCCATTAAGAGATTGTCGAGTTGTCCACCATGATGGTAAATAAATGAGGGTTTAAACTTTGAATTTACAATCATTGAAACATTTGCCTGAAAACTTAAAAACTCAGGCGCTGTCTGGACAAACCAGTGAAATTCTTTAACTCTGCCTTCGTTATAGTATTCTCTTGCAATTCTTAGTATGTGCCTATCTCCCCGTGCACAAAATCCATTGATGCCACAATTTTGTGCCTGGTCCCATGCTTTTTTTATTTCCTCTGCAGTATAAAAATCAAGCATTTCTTCATCCATCTGTGGTGTTTGATGTGAGAAACCACTGAAAGGATTTGAACCAAGAATAAGTTTTGAAATCTTGAAACCAAGAAAATCTACTTGTGGAATCATACTTTAATCCCTTTTATAATCGCGATGGCGATTCTTTTTCCAATTTCCTGGTAATCTTTAATTTCTAAAGCTTTATCATTGCTTATACCGTATGGAACTTCAATACATAAAGCAGGAATTTTTAATACATAGTCAAAGTAGCAAGTAAACATCAAACCGACCATATTTTTCAGATCTCCCTCTGGTTTTGAATTTCTCTTTAGTCCTGAAAGCATGTATTCGTTTCCAACTTCTTTTCCAATAAGATTTATCCATAGAAATTCCTTGTTCTTAATCTTGACAGGTTTTTCTTTGTCCATGAAGAAGAAATAAACTCCTTTTCCTTCAGCACCACCTGGAGCGTGGAAATCAAGACCTAAAACCGGATTACATCTTTCCATCCATCTTGCGATATCCCGCTGGATTACAAGGTTTTCGTGCCTCAGGACCTTTTTCCCCCAGGAGCGATTTAAGTCAAAAGGAAAATAGTCTTTGCCATACCTTCCTTTCTCGATTCCGTCAATGTTTGATAAAGGGATTACCCAGATAATAACATCCTTTGTTTCTAAAGTCACAAGATGTCTCATAAGACCATCAAGAACCCAGCTTCCTGGGGTTTCTCCTGAATGCTGGCGCGCAATGATGTAAATCCCAGGCTTTTTTGTTCCAGCTGAGGAATAATCATTGGCTAATCTTATAATTGGACGATTTTCTGTACTTACACCAATGATATCTTTCTTCCAGTAACCTTTGGAGGTTTGCAAAAGGCTTTCAAGTTCAGGTAGTCCATAGGGATAGCACAGGGCGATATCGTTTATTTTCCCAGGGTTGTTCAAAATCCATGATATCTGGTATCTTCCATCAGGAAGCGTATGGAACTGGTAGGTTTTTTCAATCCTATGCCACTGTTCACCATCTTTCCTTATTACTGGCAGAATATTTGAAAGTTCGCAGCTTCCCATCAGCATATTATAGGGATGTTTAAGAACAAGTTTGATGTGTTTCAAGATTCTAGTTGTTTCAATTCTGAAACAAAACCATAAACATTGTGGTCCATCAGAAGGAGATGCTGCAAAATAAACTGTTGCAGTGTTTCCACATTCCTCAATAGAAACATCACAGGCATTGCCATAAGGTATGCTTGTTGAAACTTTTATCATTTTTTTAGATTCTTACTTGAATTTCCTTTTTTTTCTTTGCACTTTCAATTGCACCAAAAACCATCGCTAAACTTTTGATATTATCGTCTGCAGAAGTCATTGGTTTTTTGCCTGTTTTTATGCATTGCAAAAACTCACGGATTATACCGCGATGCCCTTCGTTTTCTTCTTTTTTTTCTGGAAATATTATATTTATGTTTCTGGTTTTTCTAATAAACCCCTTTTTTCCAACAACTTTCTCAGCAGAAAATTTTTCCATTCCGTCCCAGATTGCGCTTCCCTTTTGAGCGATAAATCTCCAGTTTCCTGCCCATGTTGTGTTTTCTCCTTCAGCGCACCAGCTGCCAAGATATGTGTAAACAAGACCATTTGTCATTTGAAAGATAGCATGGGCTGATGCATCGTATTTGTACCAGGAACCGGCTGGATTCCATTCCTTGCAATAAACAGCAACGGGGTCGGTATTTGTGAGAAAACGTGCCATGTCAAAAGTATGGATTGCCATATCAAGTAAAAGTACATGCTGCATTTCGTCTCTGAATCCGCCAAAGTGTGCACCAATGTAAAATTCACTGGTAACAGTAGTCAACTTGCCAATTTTTCTTTTTGCCAGAAATTTTTGGACACCGCGTATGTAGTTGTAGTATCTCCTGTTTTGAATTACAGCCAGAATTTTTCCTGCCTTTTTTGCCTGGTCAACCATTTTTCTTGCGTGAAACATGGTATGGGCAAGTGGTTTTTCTATCAGCACATGACAGCCATATTTTAATGCTATCATTGTAGTTTCATAATGTGCTTCAGGAATTGTACAATTAAATATGGCGTCAGGTTTCAATGTTTTTAGTGCATCCTTAAAATTCGTGGTTATGTAAACATTCTTTAATTTGAATTTTTTCGCCTTTTCTTCTGCGGCATGTTTTTTGATATCAACAAGACCAACGATTTCGACTTCTTCTTTCGTTGCTGCATGAAGCCATGCTCCACTGATCGCACCGCACCCAAGAAGAACTGTTCTTATTTTTGCTTCCTTCATCATTGCTCCCTTTGTTTATTATTCCTCAATGATTGTTAAACCATCTGCCTGAGCAATTGCTCTTGGTACAACAAGTGAACCAGGGGATTTTGCCCAGAGTTGCGGTATCGAGTAAAAATAAGGAAAAGAAAAACCATTTCCTTCAATCCTTGCTATTGTGCCATCTTCGCCTGGATTTAGCTTGATAGTGTATGTTCCCTGTTTGCTTATATCTACCTTTCTGATTTTGGACGGATCTGTTGGGAAAAGACCTGTGTAAAGCGTTAGTATTTTATGGTTATAGGTATCAAACACTTCTAAGTCCAGGGTTTTTGTTCCTTTTGGAATATAGAAATATACCGGCGATTGTGTTAGTCCATCCTGATTTAGAAAATAAGTATGCGGATGAAATCTTGAATATTTACCTGTCTGAACATCAAAATACGGAGTGGTAAGACAGGCTAGATTTCCACCATATCCGAGGATAAATTTGTATGTTCCGGGTCTGGTTGCTTTTATTGAAACGTCCACAAGTTGAATTTTTGAACCATTTGGAAGTGTGGCTTCTTTTGATGGCTGTTTAGTCGTTGTTTCATCTATTATCTTTACCCACTTCTTTGCCTTTGTATCCCAGTATTCCAAGCCATAGACAAAATCTCTTGCTCTGTAATAACCGTCATCAGGATTATAAGGCCAGTAGATTTTAAATCCAATTATTTCCCCAGCAGATTTTGCAACAGTGAGAAATTGAACCGGCTTTTGATAACCACTATTATAACCGAAGGGTGAATCAACCGGTGTCCTTGAATAATAGTTGCAGGGACTGGGAAATTCATCCTGAAATTCTTTAATAATAACAAGGTCATTGAGGTCTATATCTGAGGCTTTTTTACCATTTATCAGCGTGGTGTCCTTAAAATATGTAACAGGAACATATTTCCAGAAATCAAGAACCTGGTTCCACCATTTCTGTGTTTCTTGGTGAGTATAGTGGGCAGGACCACTGGCAAATTCACCCGCTGCTTTTCTCACGTCATTGGTACCAAAAACCCTCCTTACCACAGCATGCATGGCTACCATATAAGACATCTGTCCTTTCCATACATATTCCCTCATTTCAGAAGAATCCGGTTTCGCTTTTCCGCTTTCTTCAAGGTAGTGGTAGTACCAGTACTGTTTTACATCATCAATTCTTTTTTGAGCCATTGGTTCTTTCAGTGGATCAATCTTTTTATCAGCTTCATCTATCATCCTTATTGCCTTTGCCCAGGAGTTTGGTCCATTTACAGGAAGATTATCAACAAGCATAAAATCATAATACTGTTTCATTTCCTTCCATCCGCTTCCAAATGCTTTCTGAAACCATCTGTCCCTTATTTTTTCAAGCTCAGTAAGTGTCATCTCAGGATTCCATAGGACTTTGCACATTAAATAATATGCAAGTCCATACTTGCCAAAGTTAAAATCGGTTTCGCATGAAAGCGCTTTGATTCCTGCATCATAGGTTTTTTTCAGATCATCAAGGATACTTTTTGGTGAAGCACTCCACCTTGCAGGAATCCCAGCAGTGCCCGGATCCTGATAATAGGCAAGACTTATAATTCTGTAATCACCTGAAGGTTCCCGTGGCAGCATTACCTGAAATGCCTTTGCCATATCTAGTTGGCTTTTGAAATTTTTCCATTTTCCCCAGCCGCGATTTTTTGGATAACCTGCTATCATCACTCTTATTCTCGGGTCAAGATTAAAGTTTGGTGGCACATCATGGTAATTGTAGCTGTACCCGCTACTTCTTACCATCTCTTTTTTTGATTTCCCTGTTGCAGTTATTCTTTTTTCTGGCGGAAGTGAGTCAAACCATTTATCGTACTCATGCAAAAGCCAGTTTGCAAAACCAAAAACAGTGTCTGATGCTGAATTCGGGTCCCAGGTTTCAACTGGCTGGTTCAATCCATTGTATCCATGTAACACATAGGGTTTTCCGAATGAAATTCCTTCCTGTTTGCAGTAATCAGGGTACCAGTTTTTATATCTCATGTACTTACCAACAACAGCATAACCACCACCATCTTCTGGTTCATGACCAAAAATAAATATCTCATCTGGATTTTTTTCAAAATGTTTTTCTGACTGTTTTATCATTTCTTCAAGAATAAGTTGTCTGACAAGTGGAACAGATAAATCAAGATTAGCACCTATTTCAAGAAGATTTTGTTCAACCCATTCTTTTCCATTTGAAATATAAACTTTTCCTGCCTGCGGAGTCTTTTCTGGATCGCTGTTGATCCACATTTCGCCTTTATTCTCACTGGACGCAGGTGGTCTTTCTGAAGAAACTCCAATCGTTATTTTTGGCACAAGAAATCCTTCTGTAGTATTTGTTTTCTTCATCGCTTCAATTACTGCTTTATGATATGCCTGCATTGCGTGACCTGGAAAGCTTGGCATAGATTTTCCGTAGATTCTTGCTCCTATTGCCCATCTATTCCAACTTATATCAACAGGTTCATCCTCAGGATCTGACGTTTGGCCCATTATTGTACCTACTCCATAGCCTTGACCGCTTGTGGGCCATAATGCTCTTAGGTAAAAGCCGGGTCTACCTGCTTTTTTAATATCAAAAACAAGTGGTTTTGTTCTGTAATCTGGCGCATAGATCCAGTTGGGTCCCATTCCAAGGATTTCATAATCAACACTTTCAAGCAGATCAACAATACCTGCAATAATTCCGTCAGGTTTGTTGGCAATGACAATGACCCTGTCTTTTTCGCTTCTGATGAAGTAAGCCTCCTGATTGTTATAGGTATCCTTCCCGTTATTAGAAAGAGCCTTTTTTATTTCGGGGTCGTTCTTAAATTCCTGTGGTGCGCAATCAACCGTGAGAAGTACTATTCCTTTTGATATTTCTGTGTCGCACCTTATCGGAATTTTTTTTCCTGTCATCTTTTCAATGGCTTCCTGTATAAATGTTGCGGAGCGTCTCATTGTTGCTTGGGGTGAAGAATCATACCATAAAAGGGGTTTCGTAAGGTCAATGTTATAACCCATTTTTGTCTCTGCATTATAATAAATAACGATGCCTGGCAAACTTTCTGCGGACATTGATGGTGTAATCATTTTATAGCTGGCTGCTTCAAGCAACAATATCTGGGTCAACACCGCAAAAAAACACAGAACTATTCTTTTCATAATCTCTGCTCCTTTGATTTAATTTTCTTCAAGCCATTTTGATAGTTCATCAAATTCCTTTTGGTTTCTGACATCAACGTGATAGATTGTTTTTTCTGGTTCAAGTTCCTTGTGAAGCTGTTTTACTATTTCAGGTGTCAGCCTTTCATTAGAATTTCCAAATACACAAACGGCTTTACCTGCCTTCTGTGCTTTTTGTAAAACATCAAGCCACCGGAAATTTGGTTTTTTTCCCTCTCCTGGCTGCCACTGGAGGATTCCAAGCTTTTTGATTGAAAGAATATCATCAAGATGTTTCAGGTCAGCCGGTCCATCAAGATGAAAGTAGCTATGGTCATAATATTCAATTTCTTCTTCAAGGGCTGGCATAACATACTTCCTGAACATTTCAGGACTCATCATGCAGATAAAATCTGCCTGAACCACTCCAAATTTTTTTTCACTGTAATAGCCACCGGTCCAGGAAACCGTCGTACCAAGCCCTGCATTATCAACGCCTGCTTCATATAGTATATCTGAAATTTTTGGAAAATCCTTTCTTAGATCAAGCATTGCCCTTTCAATTATTTCAGGACAATCATAAAGGTCTGTACACAATTTTTCTGCTCCCCTTAAAGCAAGCAATGTATCAATATTTGAATGTTTATCAATGTCTGAAACAAGATATTTTCCTTTTGCATCTTTAGCTATGATTTTAGTATATTCAACAAGTTTCTTGAATGTCAGGTTTTCAGGGTTAAACCTGAGAGGTAGAAATTTGTTCCAGTCATGAATAATTGGTTCAGCCCAGTTTGTTTGCTTTGATTGCTCTGAAAATTTAAGCTCAGCACCATAGAAAGCAGCAAACTGATCGGGTCCAAAATCAGGGGCAAGAGATGGTATAGATTCTCCGAGGAATTCAATGCACTCAGCCCACTGGTTAAAAAGTTCAATCTGCTGTTTCCATAAGCCGTTATAAGCCACGTAATACCTTAGCGAAAGGCTATCTGGTGGGAGTTTTTTCCCTTGTTTTATACACCAAGCAACCAGTAATGGTCTTTTATACAATTCCTTATTCCAGAAGTAGGTCCATCTTTTTTGTGCCTCCTCAAAATCGGGTTTATACTTTAGTGTCAATTTTTGCTCCTTTTGACTAATAATCTAACACCAAAAAGAAATTTAAGCCAATCTTGATTATAAGTTAACCCTGAAATAAAATAAAACATAATGAAAAACACTTCAAAGATTTACGATATAGTTGAGAAAATCAGGGAGCAAAAGCCAGTTGTTCACCACCTTACAAACTGGGTGACGATTTATGACTGTGCAAATATTGTGAAAGTTCTGGGTGGTTCTCCGATTATGGCGCATGCACCTGAGGAAATTTTTGAAATTACAAGTATTGCATCTTCGCTTGTTCTGAACATTGGTACACTAACAGTTGATTTTGTTGAATCAACCAAGATTGCCGCAAAAACTGCAAATCTGAAGAAAATTCCTGTTGTTCTTGATGTGTGTGGTGCAGGCGCTTCGCGACTGAGAAACCAGAAAGTAAGTGAACTGATTGAATACGCAAGCATTAACATCATTAAGGGAAATGGTTCTGAAATTGCAAGTATTGCTGGAGAGAATGTTTTCACAAAGGGAGTTGATTCAACAGAGACAGGCCTGAATCTTATAAAAGTTGCAGAAAAACTTGCAGTTGAAAAACAATGTATTGTGGCGATTACAGGAAAGCAAGATATTGTCTCTGACGGAAAACGAACATTTATGGTAAAAAATGGGCATGAACTTTTAAGCCATATTGTTGGTACTGGATGCATGGCGACTTCTGTTATTGGAACTTTTGCGGCTGTTGAAAAGGACCTTGTAGTTGCTGCTACTGGTGCACTTGCCCTTTTCGGCATTGCAGCAGAAGTTGCTGCTGAATCAACAAATCTTCCGTCAAGCTTCAAGACAAAATTGTTTGATGTACTTTATTCAATTGACAGACAAACGATTGAAAAAAGATTAAATTTGGAGAAGATAGAATGAGGGAATTTGT
Source organism: Candidatus Omnitrophota bacterium (assembly GCA_023818375.1). Lineage (GTDB taxonomy): Bacteria > Ratteibacteria > UBA8468 > B48-G9 > DTJG01 > DTJG01. The sequence goes on from JAMWCC010000071.1 coordinate 26,176, forward strand.
GAAGGGTTATTATTTTATCACTGATGCAAAGCTTTCCCGTAATGGGATTTTTGAAGATGTAAAAGCGGCCATCAAGGCAGGCGTTAAAATTTTTCAGTACAGGGAGAAAAATAAATCCACAAGAGAAATGCTTTATGAGGCGCTGGAATTAAGAAAACTAATAAATGATGGTGTTTTGATTATCAATGATAGAGTAGATATAGCCATTGCTGCTGGTGCTGACGGTGTTCATATAGGCCAGGATGATATGCCTGTTTCAATTACAAGGAGGTTAATCGGGATAGATAAAATTATTGGCGTGACTGTTCATAACTTGTTGCAGGCGCAGGAAGCAGAAAAAGAAGGGGCCGACTATATTGCGGTCTCTCCAATTTTTCATACAACAACAAAATTGGATGCTGAAAATCCAGTAGGAGTTCAAATTATTTCTGAAATTAAAAAATTTGTTTGTCTGCCTGCAGTGGCAATTGGCGGAATAACACTTGAAAATGCAAAAGAAGCAATAGAAGCCGGTGCAGATGCTATTTGTGCAATATCAGCAGTATTAACTAAAAATAATGTTGAGGAAGAGATAAGAAAATTTCAAAAATTGTTTAACAATGGGGGACAAAGATGAAAAAGATATTGTTACTGGTGGTTGTGGTTTTTGTTTATGCAGGCAGTAGTTTTGCTACTGAAGGTGGTGGCGGAGCATACCCAAATGGTGCTGAAGATTTTATGGCGGGTGCTGTTCCACCACCAGGTTTTTATTATATCAATTATACTGTTGGTTATTTTTCTGATACCTTCAGGGACTCTCACGGAAAAAGTATTGTTCCTGGCTTTGAACTTGCTGTAATTGGTAATGTCTCAAGATTGGTTTATGTTACGGACAAGAAGGTTTTTGGTGGAAACTGGGCGATGCATGTTCTTATTCCATTGATGAATGTAGATGTAAAAACACCTGCAGGTGATGACTCAAAATTCGGTCTTGGTGATATATTTATTGACCCGTGCATTATTTCCTGGCACTCAAAAAATGCTCATTGTGCAGCTGGAGTTGAAGTAATAGTACCTACCGGTGCCTATAACAAAAATGATATTGCAAATGTCGGAAGAAACTACTGGACGATAGAACCAGTTTTTGCGATTACCTTTGTTTCTGGCAATGGATGGGAATTATCTGGAAAGTTCATGTATGACATCAATTTTGAAAATGATGCCACTGACTATAAATCGGGTCAGGAATTTCACTGTGATTATACGATAGGAAAGAAAATCAATGAAAGATGGACTGCTGGTATTGGCGGATACTGGTACACCCAGCTAACAGACGATAAACAGAATGGAATTAAGGTTGGGGATGGAAACAAAGGAAATGTTTTTGCGATAGGTCCACAGATAAAGTATGATTGGAAAAAAGGAAGTTTCATTCTGAAATATCAAAAAGAGATGTCAGTTGAGAACAAGCCAGAAGGAAGCAAGGCCTGGTTGAAGTTCATTGTACCGCTATAATCTGGATTGTTCTTCGAGCTTTTTTAATAGTGAGTTCTTCTCGTAGATTGATGCTTTCATTTTATTTATGACCTTTCTGAAAAAGGAAATGGTATTGTCATAGGTGTTCCTATCAACTCTGTAAGGAGTTCCATCTTTTCCACCGTGAGCAAAAGAATATCGTGCTGGATCCTAATATGAAGGTGGAGCATTGTAGATTAACTCAGCAACAAGACTAAGTGCCCGGACAGTTTTTGGGCCAACTCCTTCAAAGGAGATTAGTCTTTCATAATTTTCAGGTTTATACTCACAGAGTTTTGCAAGAATTTTTTCAAGATACCTGCTGCGGGAAAAATCTTCTTCAACTACAGGATGCCAGTAGAATTCCTTATTTTGAAATTCAGCAAATACTAATTCCTGCTGTCCAGTTCTTATGGCGACCATTTTTGAAACATTTCCACAGTGCTTTCTTAATATCTGAATATCTTTTATTAACCCTGAATAACCTGCCTGGACAAGTTCAGTGCTTATTTTTCTTGTCTTTTCACTTTCTTTTGCTGTCATGTTCAGGCAGGGCTGGATAATCTGACTTATTATTCCAGAATGTGGTTCACAAACAAAGTTAGTAATTTTCTTTGAAAACCAGTGATATCTTCTTGCTGTTTGATTATGTTGATTCATTCCCTGCTGTACCACGCCCCATGCACCATTTCTTGAAAAGAAAAACGCGTGATGATAGAGTTGATAACCATCCTGGATTAAGCTGCTGTCAACCTTTGCAGTAATTTTTGAACTATAGACAAGTTGTTTAACATTTTTATCAGGCAATGCAAGTTTTTCTCCCCAGTTTACAATTTCATCAGGTGTTTTGAGGGATGTTTTTCCCTTTCCTCCACAAATAAATAGTCCAAGCTGTTTTTCCTTTCCTTTGATTGCTTCTTTAAGTGAAGCTGTTAATACTGTTGTTAATCCTGATGCATTCCAATCAAAGGCAAGCACTGTACCAAGAGATTGAAACCATACAGGGTCTGAGACCCTATAAACAAATTCATCAGGTCCATATTCGTCAACAATAATTTCCACTATCTGGCTTCCCAATTTTACCATTCTTTCGAAAAGCCAGCGAGGACACTCTCCTGTATCGAGTGTAAGTGTCGCTATGCCTCTTTTAATCATTTTTGTCCCTTCATTTCAATTACAATAAGTGCATGATAGTCCTGATATATTTTATAATCTTTTTCCAAAGCATTTTCAAATATCTGTTGCATGTGGTGGTAAGTTAATTTGTTGGTAAGATTGTGTTTCAATGCAAACCTTCTCGTGTATTCATCAATAACAAACACAGGTCGTTCAAATGCATACAGAAGAATATCATCAGCGGTTTCATCTCCAACACCATCAATTTCAAGTAATTTAATTTTCAATTCAGCTGTTTTGAGAGTTTCTGCTTTTTCAATGCCGCCTAGACCTTTTACAAAAAATTTAGCAAGGTTTTTTAATCTTTTTGCCTTTTGAATATAGAAGCCACTGGGTTTGATGAGAAATTCGATTTTTTTGTTCGGTGTGGAAAGTATATTTTGAAGTGACATTAAATTGGATTTCTGTAATTTTGATACCGCAAGTTCAACATTTTTCCAGTTTGCTCTCTGGGTTAGTATGGACTCAATGACAATTCTTTCTTTTTCTTCTGAATTTTTTGGCCTTTTACACCAAAAACTCCATTGTGGGGTTAGGGCAGGTTCTCCGTGTTTTTCGAGCAAATTGTAATAAAGGTCAATTATCTTTCTTTTTTTATCTAAGGAATCTACCACCATTGATATCAATTACTGCTCCTGTGGTAAATGATGCTGCGTCACTTACAAGATATAACACAGCACCAGCGACTTCCTCGGGCCTGCCATTTCTACCGAGCGGTGTTTCCTTTTTATATTGTTCCATTCTTTCAGGAGTACTGAAGATTTCATGATGGTGAGTTTCTATAACTCCTGGTATAACTGCATTTACCCTTATTTCAGGTGCAAGTTCTCTTGCTAAGGTTCGGGTAAAAACAAGAAGAGCACCTTTAGCAGCAGCGTAAGGTCCTGCACCATTTGCTCCACCGGTTTGAACAGAAAGAGATATTATGTTTACGATCGCGCCATTTTTCGTTTTTCGTAAATGAGGAATAGCTCTTTTTGTAACCATAAAAGCGCTTGTCATATTCACGTCAAAAACAGTCTTCCATAGTTTTAGCGGACAATCTTCAATTTTACTCCTTTGAACTGGAGAGCCAGCATTATTAACCAGTATGTCAAGCCTGCCAAAAGTTGAAACTACATTATCAACAGTAGTATTTGCCTGTTTTTCTTCAATAAGATCAGCCTGAATAAGAATACCATCTGAACCTATTTTTTTAATTTCTTCAAGTGTTTTTTCAGCCTCTGATTTACTAGATTTGTAATGAACACCGATCTTTGCTCCATAACCTGCAAGACATATTGCAATTGCCCTTCCAATACCTGTCCCTGCACCTGTAATCAGAGCGACTCTGCCATTTAACGAAAAATCAAACCTCTGGGTCATACTAACCTCCTTCATTTTACGTGTATCTGTAAGAATGTGCTGTGCGTACCATTTCGAAAACCTTTTCTGGAGAAGTTTCGGTAGGAAGCATATCCCCACATGCCAGAATATAACCGCCCCCGGGTGCACCTTCAGAAAGACATCTATTTATATCCTGTCTTACTTCCTCTAAGGTCCCAGTAGCAAGCTTCAGTGTATTGACTCCACCCATTAATGAGACCTTTTTTCCGACACGCCTTTTTACATCAGCGATATCTACTCCACCTAGTGGATCGAGAGGTTCAATACAATCAACGCCAGTATCAGCCATTAATTCGAAAAGCTTGGTACTGTTGCCACAAACATGCAGGTAAATACATACGTCGTACTTTTTTATTTTATCAACGAACATTTTAAAATAAGGGACACAGAATTTTTTGAAATGTTCTGGTCCGATTACACCGCCAAAAGTTTCACCAAGCATAAAGGCATCAACACCTGCCTCAACCATTGCAAGTGCCTTCTGAATGGCTGCCTGGGTCGCACGGTACAATATTTTGTGCACAAAATCAGGATTTTCAACAAGGTCAATAAACGTTTGTTGCTTTCCCCTAACGACGGTTGCAAATTCAACACTTATGCATCCTGGTGATGTGATAACAAAGAGATCATTCCTTGCATTCTGGACAAGTTTCTTGGTTTTTTTAAAAGACTCGGTTTTTATAAACTCAGAGGCAGGAATAACCGGAATTTTATCAAGATCATATTCATTTTCTACTAGAGTTTCCTCTTTTAAAGGGATAATCCATCCACCCCCTTTAAAGTCCAGTCTTCCGATGTATTTATTGCTTATTGAATCTATCTGCCAAACGTTTTCACCATCGTCATAAAGATTTTGAACTCCCTGCTGATGAATCCATATTCTTACACCGTCAGCCCCATAATATCTGGCGCATTCAATTTGAAGTTTATTTACAAGTTCTGGATTCTTTACAGCTTCAATCATTGTTTTCCTGAAGTTTAAGCCAAGTGCCTTTATTGCATGGGGATGGCATATTTGTGGGATTACAGGAACAAAGTCTGGTATCCCGCCCGTCATGGCAGTTCTGCACCGTTTTCTTGAGTCCATTTGTTTCACGTCAATACTTTGTTCTCATTATGATATAATGATGAGACAACAAGAGTCAATAATTTTACGGGAGGTGGGATATGACGGATGTATACTTTGCATCTGCAAAAGTAAAAAAGCTTGAAAAAAATGCGTCTCTTCCTTCAAAGTTTATTAGATTACTTTCGAAACTTGGTTTGGATAAAAAGATTGAAGAAAAAAATGTGTGTATCAAGATGCATGTAGGAACAGGTTACGGATATACGACAATACATCCGCTTTTTGTTAAACTTGTTGTTGATTTTGTAAAAGAAAAGGGTGGAAGACCATTTATTACTGACATTGTTTCTTTGAACTCAGTGAGGGGATATAATGAATTAACGATTGGTTGCAGGTTTGTGCAGGCGACAGGACTCAGGGATACAAATTATTTTACAGTAAAAGTACCTGCGGGATATGGTTTTAAAGAACTTCAGCTTGCAGGGGTTTTAAAAGACACCGACTTTTTGATAAATTTATCTCATGCAAAAGGACATGGAAACTGTGCCTATGGAGGAGCAATTAAAAATCTTGGAATGGGTTTTGTAACGACAAAAACAAGGATTGACCTTCATCGCACACAAAGTATAAAGCCATACTGGAATAAATCCAGATGTAAATACTGTATGGTATGTGTAAAAAACTGTAGAAGTTCAGCAATAACTTTTGATAAAAACAAGCATCTTTGTATTGATTTTCATATCTGTGTTTTCTGTATGAGGTGTGTTGCACTATGTCCGCATAAATCAATTGGTTTTGGTAAAGAAAATTATGTGATTTTTCAAAGGGCACTTGCTCTTTCTGCTAAGAAGGTTCTGCAACAACTTGGTGGGAATTACTGCCATATTAA
>JAMWCC010000071.1:32222-47067 GCA_023818375.1 Candidatus Omnitrophota bacterium
GCCGCGGATTTGCTACTCAACCGGTAATTCCTGATGTAGGGATAATGGCTTCCTATGATATCGTTGCTTTGGAAAAGGCAACACTGGATTTGATTGATAAACAAAAATATATCGAAGGAACTCTTCCTGGACATCTACGGTTTGTAAAAGAAAAAGGACATCTTTTTGAAAGAATCTGGGGAAAAGACCCATATATCCAGGTGAAAGAAGCGGCAAAATTAAAACTTGGTAATTTATCCTATAACTTAAAAGAGATTGACTGACTCAATCTAAAATTTCAATTTTCTCAACCGGTACATTGCCCTGGAGCACCCTTATAAAAGGTTTGCCCTTTTTTATTCCTGCAATACCCCAGCCTTTTTCAGTTGAAAAGAATACACTGAAATCTTTCTTTTTCCCTTTTTTCAGATAAAGTGTTTTTGTTACTGCGTCATAACGCAACCCTGTAAATGCTTGTATCAATCCCCAACATGATAGTGCCCTGCCATACCAGTGTCCACATTCATACTCATCAAATGGATTTCTTTTTGTGCCATCGTGTCTTTTTCTTGCGGTTTTTACTATTTCCAGACCCTCTTTTAAGAAACCATTGATTATTAAATGGCTGGCAACCTGGTATTCAAAACCAGTCCATACTTCATCACAGTAAGGGAAAGGCATGGTAGGTCTGTTACCTTTTGGCCAGGTACATAGAATAAGACCTCCATCTTTACCCATTGCATAGCTGGGTCTCTGTAAATTTATGTGATTTGAAAGGTCTTTTTTGAAATTGTATTTGTACACTGAAAGCAGGTGTTTTTTGATTTTGTTTTTATCAATGATTTCGCCAAGACCACACATTTCAGCAATCCATGCACCAAGCACGCCATCAGCAAGACAACCGTTGCCATATTGATAAGGCGGCCCTTCCTTTTTAACAAGTTCGACAATCCTGGCTGATTTGTATTTTTCTTTCAGTTTTTCCTCTTCAAATTCTTTTTGCATTTCAGGATACTTCCACATGATTTTTTGCTCAAAGTATTCACCATTAAAAAGTACTTCCTCAAGATATTTTTTACTCTTTAAATAAAGTTCCCTGTAAAAGGATGAATCTTCATTCAGTTGTTCTGCAATGAGCATTGCTGCTTTCAGAGCACCACAATAAAAACTACAGCACATTCCATCTGGTCCCCAAAATTCAATGTCATAGGTATTGTGATGTGGAAACTTGAGATACCCATTATGTTCAGGATCCCATGTTTTTATGCAGTATTCTAAACTTTTTTTCACCTTTGGCCAGAGTTTTTTTAGCCATTGAGTATCTCCGGAAATTCTCCATTCCCTGTAAATTTTCATAATCCCACCTAATTGGCCATCCGCTGCAGCGTGAAAATCATGGGTGTTTGGCCTTATTGGTAGAAGTGCCCTGAAATTTTGATGACCATTTTCATCCTGGTTTTCATTAAATTCAGTTTCCCTCAACGACCTTTCAAGGGATGGAAAAAGGTGTGCGATTGCCTGACAGTAGTTCCAGACATGTGTACAGGAACCAGGACAACAACCAGTGTCATCGAGACAACCTTCCCAGCACCATAATCTTCCATCTTTCTGCCTCATCATAGTTGGAGACTTGAAGATTGACAGATTTGACCCAATGGCATCCTTAATTTCATGTGGAATAGATGAGGCGTAAAAAGACCGGGTAAATAGTGCTGTTTTTTCTTTAAGATCTTCATAATTTTTTTGCCAGTAATCTGAAACTTCTTTGATACTCTTAAACTTTTCTGCATACCAAGGCTGGTAAAAGTCAGAATCACTATCTCCAATTTTCAGATCACTGTATGGTACATACCAGGAAATAAGAACTGTCATTGTTTTACTCTTATGTGGCTCAAGTACTATTTCCTTGAAAATACTTGCACCAGGGACTGTATCCTGGTCAATTTTATTTTCAATAGTTTTTGTTGCAAGGATATCCTTCAATATTATTGAATGTGTATCAAAAAATATTCCTCTGCCACACCAGAAACTTGTTGTAACTTTTTCATTTAGAATCTGAACAGTGAAATGGCTTTCCTTATGTGGTTCTGATTCTGTTTTTTCTTGGAAAAGTACAAAACCGTTTTCTAAAGCCATTGCTTTTGCTGCCATAAAATTTTTGCTGTGAAAGGAAAAAACTCCTTTTATACTTTTTGAAGAAGTGTTTTTAAATGTATATTCAATCGCTGCTACAGGAAGGGAAGAATTATCAGGGTCACCTGGAATAAAAGGGCTCCACCCACAGATATCAATTTTTAGCGGCAGGTCAGGATGGATCAATTTTATAAACGCAAAAGGAAATTGAAAGGTAAAATTTTTAATCTGACATCTGGGAAGCCCGAAATTTGTTACCCACAGTCCACGACCTGTCTCAGATGTACTAAAAATTTTCCATTCAGGTACAGGTCCTTCAAGAACCCTTGGTATTTTACCTTTGACTGCAAAAGTTGCAAACATAAAAGCATATTTTTTAAAATCAGGCTTGTGTTTTAGTGAAATATGCGAAAAACTACCATTTCCTTCAATACAAATCATGCCCGCACCGATTCCTCCCATAGGAAATGCAATATAATCAAGATTTTTTCCAGAGTAGGACGTGCAACTTTTTTTAAAAATCCGCATTCTATTGCCCCTTGTTGAGAAAAAAATTTTCTACATTCTTTATCACATCGCATATGTATAAACGGAGTTCATAATGTGTTCCAGGATACCAAATAATGTCTTTGTCTTTGAGTTTTTCGTAGAAATTTAATACGGAACTTTTTGGTATAATTTCATCATTTTCAGCATTAATCATAAGAATGCGGGTGGAAGATAGTCTTTCAACATATGTTAAGGGGTCAAAAGGAACAAGAAGTGATTTTACCAGTGATTCAGGCAGTGATTTTGAAAAAGCTGTAGAAAAATCCTTGTGATTTGTTGCAATATCATATAATCCACCAGAACCCATAACCAAACATACTTTGTCATAATTTCCATCAATTCCTGCTGCGAGCGCACCCGCTATCGCGCCAAAGCTTGTTCCACATAAGTTAATTCCTTTTGAATTTTCTTTGAATGTTGACATTATGGATGATGCAACACGGATGTCGTTTACTGCCTGATTTATAATCAGGGGAATATTCTGGATATTAAGATTCTTTTTATCAATGGTTCTTTTTACAGTTGCGAAAACAGGTAATTCAAGAACCAGACTGTTAATACCCTGGCAGGCAAGTTTATAAGCCATTATTCTTGGTATTACAAGTTTTCCGTTCTGAACATCAAGCAGGATTATACACTGGGTATCAGAATTTTTACGGTTTTTATAGTATTCTCCATAAACAGTGTTGAGTTGTGGAAACTGGGTTGTAATAAGAGATGGAAATGTTAGTTGATAAATATCGCAATCAGCAGCAGCATATTTTAATGTAAGAGTGTATGGTATATCCTTTTTCTCGACATTGTATATCTCCAGATATTGGACAAGTTGTTCGTAATTATTTGGATTAAATTGTCTTATTTTCTCAGCAGGCAAAATTCCTTCAATTTTTTGATTTTCAGTATCTGCTTTAAGTCTGAATGGTGGTTTATAAGCAATTTTTTTTGAAAATAAAGGGTAATAACGCATAAGCTTTTTCATATCGTATTGATGATATTTTTGGTAGCATGCCTGGAAGTTTTCTTTATATGGTTTATCAGCAACAGCGAGGTACATTATCAATTTCTCAGGTAGAAATATTGCATTGTGAAGGTTTCCACTCATTGAAACAGGTCGTTTTATAATTTCAATCAAGGAATTCAGATCAATTAGTCCATATCTCTTTTGAATGCGTTCTCTTAAAACAGGGTATCTGTCAGGTCCTGTCATAAGTATTGTGTTTTCTGGAAATGGTGCAGGAAGTTTATAGTGATTTTGTCCAGGCGTAAGGATTTCAAATTTATCTGCAGTTGCATAAACTCCTCTTGCATCAGGTATTTTTGCATCAGTTATCAGATAATAGTACTCGCATGTTCTTGGAGTGTTTTGGAAAATCCTTACTGCCTCAGAAAGTGTATTTGATTCCTCGAGTACTTTTCTAAGGAGAAATGTCATCGGCATTCCATCCCAGCTTCCGTAACCACCGCCACCCATTTCACCAACAGAGATTTTTTTATCGTTCATACCTGTAACTGAGCCAACGAAACCAGCAAATCCTGCAGTGATAAAAGCATTGTATTTATCAGGCCTTATAATCATCACCACGGCAAAGTCCTGTAGGCAGCCTTCAGTAATATAATCAAGAATTCTTACATGAAAAATTTCTTTATTCTTTGTTACATTTTTTCCTAAATAGATTCCAGAGCAATGGGCGATTTCAGGAAATATATTAGCCAGAAACAATTTTTCTACAGGTATTTCAGATCCAGCGGAAAGACCTTCAATTTCCTGTATATATCTTTCAGGAATGTATTTTTTTGATCTTTCCCATGCTTGCATTAACCAATCAGGATTAACTGAAAAAGATATACTGAGAATAATTTCCGAGAGTTTTTTGATTTCATTTTTCAGCAATTTTCCGTGCTGGTAGCCGATTTCATATGGAGAGCCTTTCAGTAAAAGTATTTTTTGACCATCCTGTTCGAGCAGAACGCCTGAACCTTCTCGTGCGACAATTTTTACCTTGGCTATTACTGAAGGTGCAAAAAGAATGGAAAACACAAACAGGAAAAGTGCCTTAGATAAAAGGTATTTTTTTATCATTGTGCTCTCCTTTATGGGAAAGATTTCAAATTTTCTCTGTTGTATCAAACGGAAGAGATTGCTCTGGATTTTCTGAATTTAACTGTGAGAAAATCTTTGAAGGCTTAAATGTGACCTTCCATCTTTCGGGAACAGGTATCTCTTCTCCTGTCCTTAGATTTCTTCCTTTTTTAGGTTTAACCTTTTTAACTTTGAAAACCCCAAAATTCCTTATCTCGATCCTTTCCTTTTTCAAAAGGGATTCCCTTAGGTTATCAATGAATTTTTCAATGATCATTTTCACCATTGATTTACTTAAACCAGTCTCTTTTACTATTTCTTCAACGAAATCCTTCTTAATCATTTCTATTCCTCCAGTATTTTAGAAACTTCTTCTTCTTTATTTTCTGGACCAATCATTGCAAAAAAAAGATTCTTGCTGAATATTTCTTTACAAACTTGTTGAACATCTTCAACTGTTACGCACCTTATTTTTTCTTCAACTTCTTTTACTGACATCATTTTATTCCTGGTTGCTTTTTGTTCACCAATCCATAACATATACTCCATAGAATCTTCAAGCCCCATCAGAAACTGAGAAACCAGAAATTCCTTGGCTCTTTCAAGTTCTTCCTGGGACACCTTAACATCCATTATCAGATGCAGTTGATCTTTTATTACTTTTAGACAAGCAGTCAAATTTTCAGGTCTGAGGCCCGCTGAAATAATTGCGGCACCTGTATCATAAAAGCTCTTGGTCAGACTTCGTATATCATACACCAGACCACGGTTTTCCCTTACCTCATTAAAGAGGCGGCTGCTCATATTACCGCCAAGGATTGTATTTGCAACAGCAAGAGGAAATTTTCTTTCGTCCTCTCTTGGGTAGGCATAAAAACCAATGCAAAAATGACATTGTTCTGTATCCTTGGTTTTAATGTTATACTTGTTGGTACTGTTAAAATTTTTAAATGGCTTAAAGGATGAACTTTTTCCTTCTGGAATATTGCCAAGATAAGATTCAACTATTTTGAGTAGTTCGTCTTCATCAAATTTTCCTGCAAAGCTTGCTACGATATTTTTCCCTTTATGAAAATTGTCTGTATAGTCAAACAACTCATTCCTGTTTATGTTTTGAAGTGTTTCAGGTGTACCAAGTCCAGAAGTACCAAGCGGATGGTTTTCAAACATCACTGAATCAAGTAGCTCATATACGTGACGTGCTGGGATATCAAGATACATATTAATTTCTTCAAGAATAACATTTCTCTCCTTTTCAATATCTTTGGGATCAAACAAGGGATTTACTAGCATATCTGTGAGAATCTCAATTCCAGTTTTTAGGTGCTGTTTAAGGATTTTTATATGATAGCAGGTTATCTCTTCAGCAGTAAATGCATTAAAACTACCGCCTTTGCCTTCTATTGCTTCTTTTAGCTCTCTGGCGTTTCTTGTGGTTGTGCCCTTAAATAAGAGATGTTCAACAAAGTGAGATATTCCTGAGTACTGTGGCATTTCGTATCTTACACCTGCCTTAACAAATGTTCCCATGGAGACAGAATAACTTTCTTCTATTGTTTTATAAACTACTGAGATTCCATTTTTCAGTTCAAATATCTTCCAGTCCATGGATCCCTTTTTAATCTGTATTAACAATCACGGGTTTAGCCATAATACGACCGTCTTTAATACTAATTATACAATAATGATACGCACTTTTTCCATTTTTTGGTGCTGGGGCAAGTTTTCCACCACTACCACCCGAGATAACCTGAATAAATTTATTGTTTTTATTTACATGGAAAATGTGATCGTGGCCAGAGAATACTGCAATGACATTATTGTTTTCAAGAAGAAATTTTAATTGCATCATTGTCCTAATGTCAACAGCATGGTTATAAATAAAAAAAACAGGTATTATTGGTTTGTGCATGAAAATAAGTTTTATACCTTGCTTTTTCAGTTCAGTTTTAAGCCATTCTATCTGTTGTTCTGAAAGTTCTTCGCTATTTAAAAAAATCAATACAAATCCATTTTTTTCAACGCTGAAAAACAAATCACCGAAAATTCTTTGGAACACTTCCTTGAATTTTATTCCACCTTCGAGGTCATGATTTCCAGCGATGGTGAATAGCGGCACCTTGAGTTTTTCAGATATCTTAAGATACTTTTCTATTGCTATGTGATACTTATCGAGATTTACACTTGACGGATAGCCTACTATATCGCCCAGACAAACTACAAATTCAATCTCGGGATGCTGGTTTACGCTTTCAATGATCTTCGTTAGTATTTTCTCACCTTTGGTGATTGTATCCTGAAGATGACAATCTCCAAATACAGCAAATGTTATAGCCTGGCAATATCCGCTGAAGATGATGATAATAAATAAAAGAAAAAGGAATTTCTTCATGTAATAATTCCACCCTCTTCAGTGAGAGAAATTCCACGCAGTTTCATATCAAGACTTTGCGGATTTTCAGCATGTTCAAGTCCTACTTCTCTTGTTATGAAACCATTGGTTATGAGAAAATACAACGATTGCTCAAAATCTTGCATTCCTTCGGTTCTTCCAGCTCTTATTGCCTTGATAATTTTTTCGTCCTGCTCTTCTACAATGAGCCTGCTGATTGTTGAATTCATAAACATCAGTTCAACTGCAGGTACCAAAAGCACACCTTCTTTGCATGATGGAAGGAGCATCTGCGACATAACCGCCTTTAGATGCGAGGCTATTGCTCTTCTAACAGATAAATGCTCTGAATGGGGGAAGAAGTTCAAGATTCTACCTATTGTTTGGCTTACATTAGAACTGTGTAATGTTCCAAAGACAAGATGTCCTGTTTCTGCAGCCTGCAGAGCAAATTCCACAGTTTCTTTATCCCTTATTTCTCCCACTAAGATGACGTCGGGATCCTGTCTCACAACATATTTAAGTGCATCCTTAAAACTTGGGACATCTATTCCAATTTCCCGCTGGTTGATTATAGCAACTTCATTTTTGTAAAGGTATTCAATAGGGTCTTCGATACACATGATATGACATTTCCTTATTTTATTGATTCCGTTAATTATTGCTGCCAGGGTACTTGATTTTCCGCAACCGGTTGGTCCGGTTACAAGTACCAGACCATTTGGAAAATTGGTTATTTTTTTTGACGCTTCAGGCAAATGAAGCGTTTCAAAATCAGGGATTTTATTTGAAATTCTTCTTGCGGCAAGAGCAATTGAGCCCCTCTGAAGAAATACACTCATTCTGAATCTTCCTATTCCAGGAAAGCTTATTGCTGTGTCAACCGTTCCCATTTCTTCAAATGCCTTCTTGTCCTTTTCAGTGAGAACCTCAAAAATCATATTTCTCAGTTGTTCTTCAGTCATGATTGGCAGATCGGTTTGTTTTTCAATTTCTCCTTTAATTCTGTACGCAACTGGAGAACCAGCTTGCAGATGGATATCAGAAGCGTTCATTGACTCCATTACAGCCAGAAGATCTTTTAAATGGATTCCATCCATAGCAACCTCCATGATTCCTCTATTAGGCGATCGGGTAAACTTGAATGTTTTATTCTATCATAAATTTTTTTTAAAAATAAACTGTGAGAGCTGTTTGAATCAGCTTGTTTTTTCCTTAAGAATCACAGGTAAACTATCATTGTGTGCAATTTGTTCGTAGAACTTTTTAAATTCCTGATAATCCTCTGGAGAAATTTCTAGTATGTCAAAAAATAAAGTTCTTTCGTATATCAATTTGTTATCATCAACAATGAAAGAGGTGGAGTATTTTCCAAATTTTGTTTCAATCTTAACGGATTCTGGATGTGCATCTACGACATAATTTTCAGGAAGATGGAAAACTATTAAATCAATGTTGGATCGTTTGAAAGGCAAACGAATTGGAAAATTCCTTTTTTCAAGGCTCGTAAGCTCAGTTCCTTCAATCTTTTCTAAAAGAGCAGGGTTGAAAAGCATTTTTTTCTGTAAAATTGTTGCATATTTTTTTGAACCGAATGTATATCTTTGATTTATAGGTTGATCCAGAGAATCAATATTTTCGATTATAAATTGCTTTAAGGTTGTGTTTGGTATGATTCTGTTTAGACTCCGAGAAAGTTCTCTTTTTCTTTCTTCTTCTGAAAGGTATCTAAAAGTATTTCTCAAAGAGGCGGCATAAATACCATTGATATACACTGAAACATTTGCTTCAAGGTTACCTGAACTATCAAATGATGCTACTATATGCCGCTTTTTTTGATTCTCTTCGGGTTTTGCACAATAGCTTTTCACCATAATGGTTTTATCCTCGGTTGGGATTAAAACTGGTTTGTTTTGATCAGAGGGAGGCAATTCAGGATATGGTATAACCTGCGAGGTTGGATCAAGTATTAGAAAATCATTTTCCCTTTGAACAGCAACTATTGCATGGTTAAATTGACCCGGAAAAGGGATATTCTCTTCAATCTGTCTTTCAGTGTTAATCAAAGCTATGTATGATTTGATTCCAACACATTTTAGCATTGCAACCATCAAAGCAGCCTTGTCCTTGCAATCTCCGTAGCCAGATTTCAAAACATCTTTCGCATCATGAGGTTTGAATCCATGTATTCCAAGCTCCAGCCCAATATAACGAATGTTTTTGCAGATGAAATGATATATCGCCTTGATTTTCTCTTCATCAGTTTTAGCACCTTGAACTATTCTTGAAGTGGTGGCTTTGATGTTAGAATCAGGAATTGTTGTATCTTTTGATAGGTTATAAAACCATCTGCCAATTTCATCCCAGTCCTTTATTGTTGTTACAAGCACCCTTGGTACCAGTTCTGAAATCGGTGGCATCATCTCTTCAGGGATAATCGCTGGCATGTTTGTTTTTAAATATTCATAAGTTATAAATTTTCCCTTTTTTGTTTTTTCCTTCAATTCTACTGAGAATGGAAAGAAATATAGCCGCATATTTTCAGGTACTGTTATCCTGTATTTTGAATACATAAAAGGTTCTGTGTCCTGGAAAAAAAATCCATCCCAAAAAGCTCCAGGCATAATTGGCTTTTTTGTTTCTATTTTGTAAATATACTCAATGATACTACCCGGACCAACCGCAGGAAACGTTACTGTGCACACTTTTATTCCAGGGTAAAGGACTGAAAAATGACTCAACTCTGCAGGCGTAACAGTTCTTATGTCTGATTTTCTCACATGGAGAATGTTACCTTCTGGTGTTATAGTTTTGGCTTCAATAATCTCTATTGTTTGTCTATCGTCATTGTATGAAATCTGGAGGGTTCCGTGCCTTTTACCCTTTTCTCCTGTTACAAGGATTTTCTGATGGATTGTGGTTGTTGATATACCCGATGGTTGTACAAAGACATCTGCATTATCAAGGAGGTAAACTGCGCTTCTGTCCTGAATTATATCTTCTGTCTGTATTTTTTCCGGTTTATATCTTGGAACATAGATACATCCTGAGAGAATCAAAAGGATGCAAAAAAGGATCACAAACAATAACAATTTTGAACTTTGATTTTTAATTCTTGTAAACATCTATCTTTAACTAAAGTTTCTATTGCTGTGGCGGTAAAGGTAAAATTGGCTGTGTAGCAGGTTGTTCTCTGTAGATATAAAGGTAATAATTCAGTTTATTAATACTTGGACCACCGACCATTTTTTGCCACTGTCCAACTGTATAATAATAATATCCGCCGAGTAAAAGCAAGATAATTGAAAGAATGTACATAATTATTCCTTTTTTCTTGTTGATTTCATCCATCATCATAGCAAGCATGAACCCAAGGAAGCTCAGACCGATTACCACTAAAGCCAGCAGATATCCTATTTCGCACCATATTCCGCTCATTCCTGAAGTCATCAATCACCTCCATTTGTTAAAGGTTTCATGTTTATCTGTTGTCCATTTTTTATTTTATTAAGCTCACTGATATAATCTTTGTCTATGCTGCCAATGACGCAAACCTTACTATAGGGTCTTATTTCATTTTCCTTGCTGATTGGAGTAGGACCAAAGAAGATGCAAATGGCGGGTCCGTCTGGCCAATAAGCTATATCGCCTATCTCGACAATTTCTTTTCCATCTTCCAGTGGAATATTGACACTAACTGAAAAATATATTTCTTTGCCCCACAACCTCACACTGCTTTTTATGGGTAGGTGAGAATAAATAATACCTGCAGTCTTTGTTTCGTTTAGTACAGCTGGAAACTTTTCAGTCCCAATTTCAAAAATTATTTTCTTTGAATTCATTCGCCTAACTGGTATCGTGTGAATCTTCTGACCTTTATATTTTCACCTAGTTTGGCAATTTTACTTTTAATATATTGTTCAATCGTCATAGACTCGTCTTTTATAAAATTTTGGCATAACAGCACTTTTTCTTTATAAAAGTCTTCAATATTTCCATATTCCTTCTTTTTTTCCTCAACAAGATTTTCTGGAATATCTTCTATTCTGATGTACTCTGGAGAAGCTGCAGCAATCTGCAAACAAATATTTTTGACCAATTCTTTGAAATCATCTGTTCTGGCAACAAAATCGCTTTCGCAGGCAACCTCAACCATTACCCCTATTTTACCATTTGAGTGGATGTAGCTTCCAATAAGACCTTCGCCTGTTGTTTTATCCGCTTTTTTTTCAGCTATTTTTATTCCTCTTTCCTTCAAAATTTCAACGGCTTTGTCAAAATCGTAGTCTGCCTGTTCTAGTGCTTTTTTGCATTCAATTACACTCAAACCGGTATAGTCGCGAAGTTTCTTTATAGCATCAATCGGTTTCGACATTATTTTCTCCTTCTTTTTGTTCTAAAACTTCCTGCTTTTCTTCAACTACTTGTCTTTCTGACTGAGCCTCTTTTATTGCTTCTCCAAGTTTTTCAAGAAGCAATTGAATGGATTTGATACCATCATCGTTTGCAGGAATTGGATAATCCACAATTTCTGGATTGCCATTTGTATCCACTATGCCCACAACGGGTATCCCAAGCTTTTTTGCCTCAGAGACAGCATTTATTTCCTTTTTTACATCTACTACCACCAGGATTCCTGGTAATGTCTTAAGATTTCTTATGCCGCTAAATTTTTTTAATAGTTCTTCCTTCTCTTTCATAATCAAAGCAGCTTCCTTTTTTGTATAATAGCTAATCTGGCCAGTTTCTTCAAGCTTTTCTATTTCTTCTAATCTTTCTATTCTTTTTCTGATTGTTTCAAAGTTGGTAAGTGTCCCACCTATCCATCGATAATTAACATATGGCTGACCAGTTTTTTCAGCCACTGTCTTTACAGCGTCATGTGCCTGTTTTTTTGTACCCACAAAAAGAATTGGCTTATTTTCCTTAACAAATTTCTGAAGTACTTCGGCTGCCTGATAGATTTTTTCGCACGTCTTGCTTATGTCTATGATGTAGATTCCCTGCCTTTTTCCAAATAAATAAGGCCTTATCCTTGGATCGAACTGCCTTGATGGATGTCCAAAATACGCGCCTACCTCAAGAAGTTCCTTTACTGTTACTTCCACTATACGCTCCTTTTTTTAAAACAACGACCTAGAGTATTTTACTTTTTTCAAGATATATGTCAAATCCGCGATGTCTTTCATATGGTTTTAGGGATAAATCAAGATTGATTTAAACTGAAGAATGATAAGCAATACTGTTAGAAGGAGCCAGTTATAAAGCTCATCATTTTTTACTACAACTGACCAAGAAAAACTATTTTTAAAAACAACAGGATGAATTCTTATTGGCAAAAAAGCATGGACAGACTTCTTATATGTTTTGAATGTATCTCCAAATTTATTTTCAAGAAATTGTTCCTCCAGTATTATGGTTGGGATATAGCAAACAGGAAAGAAAAACAAAAAATATATCCACAACAAAAGATGATTACACATCAAGCAAAAGCCAAGGCTAATTAAAAAACTTCCCAGATAAAGCGGATGTCTGACAATTTTATAAATTCCGGTATTTGTCAGTATTTCATTTTTTTTAATGGTTCCTGCAGCGATCGTTCTTATGATTTCACCTATTACTATGATGATCATCGGAAACAAGTGATTAATTTTTCCAACTGCAACGACAAGTATAAAAAAAAACCATCCAGCTGGGATTCTTAACTTAGAGAGTAGTTTTAGTTTTTCATGTGAGATAGACAAGTTCAAGGTCCCCCCAGACAAAAAGTTGTTCGTTTCTTATAACTACTAATCCTTCAAGAAAAGGAAACATCTCTATAATATTTCTTATGTTTGAAAAATCAATGTTGCGCGTTTGATTACACATATATGTAGCCAGTCCATCTGCAAGCGCGGAAGTTGGACAGATGACTGTTACACTGTCGGCTGTTCCAAAACTTGTTGAATGACCAACTGTTGCACTGGAAGTTGCAACCCCAAAAGGGCAGTTCCTTGACTTTACCTTTATCCCAATTTTCATTGAGAATGGACTGTTTCCTGCATATATGGCAATAATTCTTTCTTTTTCTGTCATTAAAAATATATCTCCGCCGTTTTCAATGATGACTTGCTTTGATAATTTTATAAGTCTGTTCCCAACCATCTCTGCTATTGCTCCGGCTACTGTTGCCATGGGACCTACGTTACATAAATATGAAGCTCTGGACATAATCTTTATAATTTCTGGTGCAGACTCCTCGCAGCCAATCGGATGGAATGAAAGGTAAAAATCAGGAAATTCTTTTATGTATTGTTTCAAAATCTGCCTTTGTTTTTTTAATTCATCTTCTGCCTCGCAGGAAAAATCTTTATCTGCCAGGATGTAGAGGTCACTTTCCTCTATTTGTACACTGAAGCCTACTAACTCATTGGATACAAGTGTTCTATAAAATCGTTGTCTGTATTGCATTATTTTATTATAGCACGATGTGATAAAATACTATTCGGAGCTTTTATCAAAAAAAGATGAAAAAAAAGATTTTGATTGTAGTTGGATCCACCGGAGGACATTACTTCCCTGGTATAACGTTGGGTGAAAAGATAAAAGAAATGAAGTCTGAGGTTTATGTTTTTTTTGCCGGTGAGCATAAATTAAAAAACTTAGATGTTTGGAGATTAAGGAAATTATGCTTTGTGCCGATACCTGTTTTGAAAAGACCGCACAAAGCAATTCTTTTTCCTATGAAATTTTTTCAGGCAATTTTCGTGCTCTTTAGAAATCTATTGTTTATAATGAAAACAAAACCTGATTTAGTAGTGTGTTTAGGAAGTTATACTTCTCTTATGATTGGTCTATCAGCCAAGCTTATGAAAAAACCCGTTATCACGCATGAGCAAAATTTTGTTCCTGGGCTAGCTAATAAGATTTTAAATTTTATCGGTATTCCAGTGGCTATCAGTTTTAGTGAAACAACAAAATATTTGAAGAAAACCATCCATACAGGCCTTCCCATAAGAAAAGAGTTTTTGTCAGAATCTGACAGGATGCAAGATTGTGGATTGTTAAGAGATAAAAAAACCATAATTGTCATAGGTGGTAGTCAGGGTGCTAGTTTTATAAATAATCTTGTCCTTAATACTGTTGAAAAACTTAAACAGCGATACCAGTTTATTCACATAACAGGTAGATTTGATTATGAAAGGGTTAGTAGTTTTTACAGAAAAGAGGGTATAATCGGAATAGTGAAGGATTTTACTTTAGAACTGCCGATATTAATGAATTTTGCAACCATTGGAATTGCAAGGGCAGGAGCAGGTACAATTGCTGAACTTTCGTACAAAGGAATACCATCTATTCTGATTCCTTATAGGTACGGTGGCGCTCATCAAATTCATAATGCAAAGTGGGCTGAAAATTATGGTTGTGTAATGCTCGAGGAAAAAGATGCAACTCCGCAAAAACTTATAAATAAACTGTTGATTCTTGAACAGGAGATAGAAAAACGAAAAAAATTATTCCAGTCTGCCAAAATAGCAGATGTTGACGGTAAATTTGCGATGCACTGTCTTAGAATGATAGGTGAGAAATGAAAAACTGGCTTGAAAGGATCAATAAGGTTCATATTATAGGTATAGGTGGTACAGGAACAAGTGGTTTGGCGAAAATTTTCAATTCTCTAGGTAAAACTGTTCAAGGTTCGGATCTGAACAGGACATTTCAAACACAGAATC
>JAMWCC010000071.1:47077-58070 GCA_023818375.1 Candidatus Omnitrophota bacterium
ACGTACCACGACTCGGTCGAGCACAGGCCCTCTCAACCCCAGACTCCCTCAAATAAGGGTCTAAACGTTCTCTATCGTCATAGCCCAGCCAATATCGATAGTTCAGTGGATCTTGTTGTGAGGTCTCAAGCTATAGGTTTTGAAAATCCTGAGTGCCGAAGAGCTAAAGAATTGAAGATACCTATAATCAGCTATCCTAGGGCCCTCGGTTTACTGATGTTTGAAAAAAAAGGAATTGCTGTTGCAGGAACACATGGAAAGACAACAACTTCGGCAGCCATAGTATTTATGCTTATCAAGGCGGGTTACCACCCAAGTTTTTTAATTGGTGGTGAGATAGTGGGATATGGTAATTCTGGGGTTGGCAAAACTGAATTACTCGTTGTTGAGGCATGTGAATATAAAAGGTCCTTTTTAAATCTTGCACCAGAAATAGGAATAATTACATCTATTGATGAAGATCACCTTGACTATTACAGGGACATCAATGACATACAGAATGCTTTTCAAGATTTTTCAGAAAGAGTTCATCCATACGGGAGCCTCATTGGAATGGTGGATGATCCGGTCGTTGATTTTGTGATGAAAAATAGTGGCACAATCAGCGTAGGTTATGGAATTGAAAGAGGAAACTTTCAAGCAAAAAATATCAAATTATGTGAAGATGGAAACAGATTCGATTGTTACTATGATGGTAAGAACCTTGGTCAGGTATATTCGCCACTTTTCGGAAAACACAATGTGCTTAATTGTCTTGCAGTTATTGCTACTGGAATATATCTTCAGATTCCCTTTGAAAAAATTAAGGAAAGTATTGAAGAATTTCCTGGAGTTTCCAGGAGGTCTCAAGTACTCGGAAAAATAGACGATATATTTGTAATGGATGATTATGGACATCATCCTACGGAAATAGTTGCGACATTAAAAGGACTCAGACAGAAATTTCCTTCCAGAAAAATTATTGCAGTTTTCCAACCTCATCAGCATAGTAGGACAAGATTTCTTCTTGAAGATTTTGCATCATCTTTTAAACTTGCAGACAAGGTTATTGTTCCTGATATTTATTTTGTAAGAGATTCAGAAAATGAGAAGAAACTTGTTAACAGTGAAATTCTGGTGGAGCATATTATAAAAAACGGCACTGATGCAAAATACATAAGGGATTTCGATGATATAGCTAAGTATCTTGCGTCAAATATTGAACCACATAGTGTAATCATTACAATCGGGGCTGGACCGGTTTATGAAATAGGAATGAAACTTATCGAGATTCTAAAGAAAAGATGAAAAGAGTAATTCTCACCCGTGAGCAGCTGTATGAAAAGGAAAGGCAGGCTTACGAACAATTTCTTATACCACCTTTGATTTTGATGGAAAATGCAGGAAGACAGACAGCGATTGAAGTCGCAAATATAGTGAAAAAAAATGATAGGGCAAAAGTTGTTGTTATTGCTGGTCCAGGAAACAATGGTGGAGATGGCATGGTTGCTGCAAGGTACCTACATTGTTGGGGAATCTCTGTATCAGTTTTACTCACGTTTGAACCTGAAAAAATAAAAGAGCCTGCCTTTACAAACTATAAAATTCTGGTTAAAATGAACCTAATCTGCCATGACCGGGAAATACTTTGGAACAGATTAGAAAACGTAGACGTAGTTGTAGA
Organism: Candidatus Omnitrophota bacterium; assembly: GCA_023818375.1. Taxonomy (GTDB): domain Bacteria; phylum Ratteibacteria; class UBA8468; order B48-G9; family DTJG01; genus DTJG01. The sequence goes on from JAMWCC010000071.1 coordinate 48,741, forward strand.
TGCAATATTTGGAATAGGATTGACAAGAAATGTAGGGGGAAAGGAAAAAGAAGCAATTGATGCAATAAATAAAGCAGGAAAGTATGTGATAAGTGTTGATATACCCTCTGGGTTAGATGCAAATACCGGAGAGGTATATGGCATAGCGGTGAAGGCGAACCAAACAATAACCTTTGGATTTGGGAAAAAAGGACTTTTTACAAAAAAAGGCAGGTATTATGCAGGGAAGATCAAGATTGTTGATATCGGGTATCCGCCTGAATTATATGAATAAGATTCTGTTTTTTCTGGTACTTGGCATGTCTTGCCTCTGTTATGGACAAAGTACTTGGAGAGAGATTCTCATCAATGGGACAACACAACAGAAGATAAACATACTTAAGAAGATTATTGCGGAAAAAAATACCAGGGTACTTACAGATGTTCCATTAGTTTTAGATGATCCGTCTGTGGAAGTAAGAATACTTGCTTCAGAGGCACTTTTGAAACTCGGAGACAACTCCTTTCTAACTAGTTATCAGAAACAGCTCAATGATTCTCACTGGCAGGTTCGTTTAAATGGAATCAAGGCGATTGTTCTATATGGCACTGCTGATGAAGTTCTTTTTGATATAAAAAAGGCGCTTGACGATTCGTACTGGCAGATAAGATACTGGGCTGCAACAGGAATAGGAAAATTTGGTGATGAAAATATGATAGATCCGATAATTTCTCATTTAAGCGATGAAAATTTAAAAGTGAGGGCAGAGCTTTTCTGGGCACTAAGAAGGATTCTTGGTAGAGACCAGGCAAGATATGCATTTAAAAAACTTCCGGATTCTTCTATTGTAAAAATTTCTCAAGCTCTAAAGGTGGATGATTTGCAAACACAAATAAACGCCATTTGGGCGCTTGAAGCAACCTCCGATATTCGTGTGGTTCCTATACTTCTTGGTTTTCTCAATAGTCCATTAGATGATGTTAAGATCCAGTCCTTGTGGGCTTTAGAGAATCTAAAGGCTAATGAAGGTTTTGAATTTTTAAGGGCAAAATTACTTGAACCATCAACAAAACTGAAAATTGAAGCGATAAAAACTCTGGTTAGGCTTGACGATAGTGAAAGCATTCCTGCTTTGATAGGCAAATTGGAAGATGAGGATGAGAATGTAAGGATCTTTGCCTTATGGGCATTGAAAAAATTTGAAGATTCTGTATCATTTCCAGCTATTGTTAAAAAACTTGCTGATAAATCTGAAAAGGTTAGAAACTACGCTTACACTATCATTCTTACATCAAAAAAAGCCGATTTTATCCCTGTGCTTGAAGATGTTATAGTTGACAACAAATTTCCCATTGGTGCCAGAATTACTGCAGTTGAGCTGTTGGGCAAAATCGGAACTAAGGAAGAGTCTTTGTTTTTTGATTCAATTAAAAATCACTCAGAGCCAGGTTTGAGAAAGGCAATTTTAAGTGCATGGTTTAATATTAACAGTAAGGACAGTGCTTTTCTCTCATATCTTAATTTTGCTAGCAGACTTGAGTCAAATCAAGATGTCAGGAGTAATGCAAGAAATATTTTGAAAAAGGTGATGACTGATGTAAAAAGAGGGCTTTTAGAAAAAGAGGAGGACAAAAGAAACGAGGCTTTGGGGTACCTCTCTTTCTTTAAAGATAACAATTTTATTACTCCTTTAATTAGGGAAATGCTTTCTTCAAAGTATCAAGATGTTCAGAGAGCCGGGCTTGAACTTATCCAATATCAGCCAGAAGCAGCAATATTTCCGATTTTAAAGGAAATAATCACTAGTGAAGATTCTATCGAAATGAAAAAGCTTGCAATAATTGGACTTGGTAAAGCCCGCATAACAAAGGCAATTCCTATTTTGCTATCGCAGCTAAGAAGTGAGAACCCTGAGATTCAGTTGTGTGCTGCATATTCGCTTGCTATGATGGGCAATAATTCTGGATTGAAAATTGCGTTAAGAGATCTTCAGAGTCAGGACTATCAGACTCAGGCAATGGCAGCTGAGACAATTGGTATTTTGGGAAATCCCGTAGCCATAGCAAGTTTATTGAGGATTCTTGAGGGTTCTGAACTAGAGGTTAAACTTAAGGTTGCCTGGGCACTTGCAAGAATGGGTGAAGAAAAGGGGCTTTATACAATTGTAAATCTGAGTCGCCAGGACATAGAACCATTGCGAACCCAAGCAAGATACTACTTGATTGATAAAAAAATCCCTTTGTCGCTAAGGGCAAGGATTCCTGAAATTCAAAAGAAGCTTGAAGAAGCGTTAAAAGGGATGCCAGAAGCACAATTAAAGAAAATTATCGCTACAAAAATTAACCAACCGCCAGTGGTCGATGGAGACCAAAACGACAGAATATGGAGAGCAGCAGTTGAAGATAGAACAATGGTTTATGTTTCTGGTGAGAAGGTTTTGTCAGAAGTTCAGACATCTGTGGCAGTAGCCTTTGACCAAGAGAAAATTTATTTCCTTTTTATATGTAATGATCCCCAGGCTTCATCTTTGACCTTTGACAGTCGTGATTTTATTACAATATGTATAAATCCGGCTTTATCTGATAGAAGGTGGCATCAATATACACTTCACGCAACTAATTTTTTGAAATATGCCTATGTTTGGAAGAAATACGAATTAGACGATGCAGATGCACAATGGAAGTCGGGTTGGGTAACTGCAACCAGTTTGAAAGACAAATTTTGGATAGCCGAGATTGCAATACCTTTTTCTGACTTTGGTTTATCCGGGCCACCAATAGGCCGGTGGGAGATAAACTTTCAAAGGGTTTCTGACCATCTGCCTGCAGTAACATGGACAGGAAAAATTGATAACCCAGCACAATTCGGACAGATTGTTTTTAAAACCACAGGTAGATAAAATGAAAAAGTTAATTGGATTCGGTTTTATGGTTTTAATAGCATTATCATATTGTGTTTATGGACAAACCTGGTACATCAAGAATGAAAATCTTAGAGCAATATATCCATCAAATGTATGGACATGTATTGAAAAAGCACGGCAATTTCATAACGCTGGAAATCATCAAATGGAAGACATGTATCTTAGAAAAGCTGAGCAAATGACACTTGCAGCAGAACCTTTTAGTCCTACTAACTGGCCATCTCATTGGCCAAGAACCCAGGAGGCACTTGATATTTTGCGCTATGCTTCCCCTTCAGCCTATATCTACAGAATTTTCGGTGATTATGCTGAAGAACACTCAAGACCAAAAGAGGCGATTAAGTACATAAGAATGTATCTTGATCGTTCTTATATTCCAGACGCATCTTACCTGTTTAAACTCGGGAATCTTCTTGAATCAGAGACACTTTATCAACAGGCAATAGCCGTATATCAGGAGCTCATCAACTGTATAAAAACAAAAAATTTTCATAATAGTCCGCCTTCTGTTTCAATGGTTCAAAGCAGGATAAGAGTTTTAAATGCTAAGCTTGAGCCGCAGATACTTCTTGTACTTGATATGAAACTTCAGGATCTGCCTGATTTTCTTTCAAATGCCGGGCAGGTCTTCAAGGAAAAACTTTTGCTTCTTGATGAGAAAAACTATATCGTTGTTAAGGATCAGACACTTGATAGAATTCTTTCTGAACAAAGACTTACACGACGCGACATTATTGATGATCTTGAAGAGAGGGATCGAATTATAAAACTTCTTAATGTCAGGTATACGCTTGAGCCTTACCTTGTTAAAATTGAAAATCAGTACATTTTCCAGGTTCGTGTTTATAGAGCAGGGCAGAGAGAACCAATTGAAAACTTTGAATATAAGAATGAAAACTATGAATTTTTACCAAACTACTTCCAAAGGTTTGTGTTTGAGTTTCAAGGTAAACAGATATCTAAAGAACTTTTAATACCAGAAAATTCATATCAGTGGACGTATGAAACCTCTGAAGAGATAACAAGCCTTGCAGTTTCAGAATCAGGAAATAGGATAATAGCAGGCTGTAAGGATGGAAAAGTATATTTACTAAATCGCAATGGTAGTTTGAGAAAAATTTTTAAACAGCAAGATGAAATTATCCAGGTTGCAATCTCTCCAGATGGTAATTATTCTGCATGGGCATCAATTGATGGCAGGTTATGTTTTGCAGAAGGGACAAAGGTTATTTTCCAGACAAAGGTGAAAAACGTGATAAGGGCTATTTCCATTGGTGAAAAAGGTAAATTCTGGGTATATGCAATAGACGACAAAATCTACTATCTTGATTCAAATGGTGAAATTTTCTGGACTCGTCGTCTTCCTGATTGGGTACAAAGTTTGAAGATGAGCCACGATTGTTCATTTGTGGTTGCTGGAACGACTGCGGGTGATATTTTCGTTTATAATAACGAAGGAAATTTAGCCTGGAATAAGAGATTAGGTGCTAGTGTTGATAGGATCCGTATTTCGCCTAAAATTGAGCACATATCAGCAGGTTTAAGAAATAACCTCGCCTATATCTTTTCTTCAATTGGGAATGAGGTAATAAGGTTTACATTAGGCGGTGAGGTAAGATTGCTGACATTTAATCAGGATATTATAGAAGCAATCATTGGCACCTGGAATCAATGGTATTATTTTGTGGATGAAGAAAAGAAGAATGTGTGGTATTATTCTATGGATAAGTCAGTCAAAATGGCAGATTCAGCCACACTTAATAACTTTTATGTTCTTGCCAAAGGAAAAAGTTTGCTTGCGTACAAAGTAGTTTGGAAATAGTTTTTACCAAGGAGGAAAGATGGTGAGGGTTGCAATTATAGGTGCAGGATTTATGGGTTCTATGCATGCAGAGGTGTATTCTCAACTACCCAATGTCAAGATTGCTGCAATTGTTGATCAACGTGGAGAAAAAGCAAAATCTCTTGCTGAAAAATATGGTGCAATTCCATATCTTGAAGCGCAGCAGGTTTTTGCAAAACCAGAAATTTCTATAGTTGATATATGCCTGCCCACATTTTTGCACAAAGAATATGTTGTAAAAGCAGCAGAGGCAGGAAAGGATATTGTTTGCGAAAAACCAATAGCCCTGACTCTTGAAGATGCTAAAGAAATGGTTAATATTTGCAAGCAAAATAAGGTTCGGTTCATGGTTGCTCACGTTATAAGATTCTGGCCCGAGTATGCTTTTATGAAAAAAAATTATGACCAGGGAAGGTTTGGAAAACTGGTTACAATTACTTGTACAAGATTAAGTCCAAAGCCAACCTGGGGGTGGCAGAACTGGCTTCTTGATAGTGGCCGCTCTGGCGGAGCGCTTTTTGACCTGCATATACACGATGTTGATTATATTTTGTATCTGTGCGGGAAAAAGCCAAATTCTCTTTACTCCCGGGGAACTTTTTCTCAGGAAGAAGGATATACTCATGTTTTCACAACATACAATTTTGATGATGGTGTAACTGCTTTTGCAGAAGGTGGATGGGATATGACATCTAACTTTCCTTTTGAAATGAAATTTATTGCTCAATTTGAGAAAGCAGTTGTTGATTTTGACTCAACCTCAAATCCAACTCTTACAGTTTATTATGCTGATGGAAGGATTGATAGACCAATTCTTGAAAGAAAAACATCACAGGTTACTGAAGGGAATATTTCTGACCTTGGGGGGTATTTTTTTGAACTAAATTATTTCATAGACCATGTTGTCCATAACAAGGAATTTCAGGTAATAACACCGGAAGATGCAGTCAATAGCCTAGAGATAGTTCTGAAGGAACTTGAATCACTTCAAACTGGGAAAATAGTTTCAATAAGTTAATTTTTGATACTATAGACTTTCAATTTCATACATCAGGATTGAAACTGCAGCAATAGTAGCTGTTTCCACACTTAATATTCTTGGACCAAGGCTTGCAATAAGAATACCATTTTTTGTTGCTAAATCAACCTCTTGTTGTGTGAAACCACCCTCAGGTCCTATAAAAATTCTTATGATTTTTAAGTCAGTGGGAGGATTCAAAACATTTTTTATAACTGTTTTTAAATTATCTGTTGATTGTTCCCAGAAAAGGATTCCTGGAGTTTTTCCCAAAATGACAGTTCCAAAATCTTTAGGCATTGTGATTTCTGGAATTTTGGTTCTTCCAGCGATTTTACTTCCCTCAGCAGCAATTTTTATCCACCTTTTGATTTTTTCTTCAATCTTGTCTTTTGAAATCTTAATAATACTTCTTTCGCTTATAAAAGGGCATATCTTTGAAATTCCTAGTTCTGCCGACTTTTTTATTATGTTTTCAAATGTGTTTGTTTTACACAGTGAAATATAAAGCTCAACAGTTATTTCTGGCTCTTTTTTCTCAAACCGTCTTTCTTCTTTTATCAGAGTTTCAATGTACTTATCTGTTAGTGTTGTTATCTCAAGCAAGTACTCTGTGCCATTGCCTTCAAAAGCAAAAAAACAACTTCCAATATCCATTCTCAAAACATTTTTAAGATAGTGAGCTGTTTCAGCAGTTATAAAAATTTTATTCTTCACCTTTTTATGACCGTAGATGTAGATTCTTCTCATTTTATTATTTCAACGATCTTGTTTCTGCTTTTGTATCCAGAAACAATTTTTATTGCTGACCTTGGGACATTGAAATAATCAGAAATCAATTCTATCAACGCTGTGTTGGCTTTACCTTCAGATGGTGGCTGGTTCACATAGGCAATAAACTCGCCATCTTTAACCAACATGATTTCGCATTTCTTTGAATAAGGTTTCACTCTTACACTTATTCTCACTTGACCTTCCTTCTTTAGCATAAATTTTATCCTTATAAGGTAGATAATCAAAATTTTTTGGGATTTACTTTTTATTGCCGACAGAGTATAATGATGCCAATATCTTTGATCTGAGAATGGTGATACCGTGGAAAATATTTTAGTTACAATCGGGTTATCAATGCTTCCTATTTCGGAATTAAGGGGAGCAATACCCTATGGGTTAAGCAAGGGGCTTCCGTTCTGGAATGTTCTTTTCCTTTCTATAATTGGAAATTTAATTCCAGTAATTTTGCTGTATTTTCTACTCGAAAGAATTTTGAATTTTCTTGGTAAATTCAATTCTGGCAGGAGATTAACAACCTATATTCTCAACAGAACCAGAAGCAAATCAAGGATTGTTGAAATTTATAAAACAATCGGACTACTGATTTTTGTTGGTATTCCTTTACCTATGACAGGTGCATGGACAGGAACGATCGCAGCTGTTATCTTTCAGATTAGATTCAGAGATTATTTAGTTGGAGTTATTGGCGGGGTCTTGATGGCAGGAACAATAGTATCCCTTGTCACCCTTGGAATAATAAAAATTTTTGCATAGCGGCTTACTTCTTTCTGTTTATCATTGTATAATTGAGATGACAAACGGTTTGGTCAAATAAACATTTCACGATTTTTTTAAAATTTCAACGCTTTTTCTGATTTGCTCGGCTTGGAATTCAATGATACGAATTAGTTCTAAAGGGGTTCTCTTATCTTCTTTTTCTTTTCTATTGGGGTTTACTGCCTTCAGATCATAATTTTTTTCTTCAATGTCTTCCCTTTTTACCGTCCATGAGCGCTCTGAAATTGCTCGAATGGGAAGAAGTTTAAAAAATTCTTCAAAATGCTGTAAGGTTAAAGGTTGTTTTTTTGTTACATTTATATCTGATAGATCATAGTACCATATTTCTTCAGTTGGCTTACCCTTAGTGAAAAATAATAGATTTGTCTTGCTTGCCGCACCAGCATTAACAAAAACTTTTGGAGGCAAACTTACAATACACCACAGATTACATTCATTCAAAAGTTTCCTCTTTGTATGAACAAAGGCGTTTTCATTCGTTCTGAACAAAACGCCTTCGTCCATTACAATTCCGCATCTTCCACCAGGTTTTAAACTATCAATAACATGTTGAAGGAAAAGAACCTGTGTTGAACTTGTCTTATATGCAAACTGAGTCTGGGCATCTTTGCCTTCTTTGCCTCCAAAAGGGGGATTTGTAAGAATTACATCAAAAAGGGCAGGTGCGTCCTTGAATAATCCGCCGTAAACTTCCAGTCCTGTTAATGTATTTCCATGCCAGATATGGGGTTCGTCTATTTCTTGAAGTACAAGGTTTGCAAGCGCAATAGGATAAACCAGATTTTCCTTCTCCCTTCCATAGAATGTTTTCGTTTTAAGAATTTCTATATCTGAGGCAGTTTTTGCCTTTTCCTTCATATGTTGATATGATTGTGCAAGAAATCCGCCTGTTCCACAACAGGGGTCATAAACAGTTTCTCCAATTTCTGGATCGACAACCTTCACCATCACCCGGATGATTTCTCTTGGAGTAAAGAATTGACCGCCATCATTATTCTTCTCACCCATTTTCAAAAGCAATCCTTCATAAACCTGAGATAGAGTAAACATATGGGTTTCGTCAACATTGGAAAGAGAAAGTTCATTTATTTTATCAAGGATATCAAGAAGATTTCTTTCAGTATCTATGTAAGTTCTTTCAGTTGAAGAGAATACCTCGCTAATTACTTTCTGACGGGGTGTTGCACCGGGTTTATTTTTTAAATTTCTTAAGTATGGAATAAGTTCTCCATTTACGAAAGCCATAAATCCACCCAGTGTTCCCATTTGTAGTTCTAATCTTTTATTTCCTGTTGGTGAAGCCCAATCCCGCCAACGATAAGGATATTTAAGAGATGGTCTGAAGGAAATACCCAGTGCCTTCGCCTCTTCTTCCTCCCTTTGTTCTCGTTCATCAAGGATTCTCAAAAAAAGCATCCAGGTAAGTTCTGGAACATATTGCAAAGCACCCGCCCTACCAGAACGCCGCATAATGTCACAGATAGATTTTATATAAGCGTTCAGGGATTGAGGGGATGTAAGGTTTCGGTGGTTATTTTTCATATTTATCCTCTCTGTTCAATCAACCATTTCCAGATTGGTTTAAAGACTATTTTCCTACTGTCAACTTTTTCTTCCTTCTCATAATCATGGGTTATAATCAATAAATTTTTACACTTCAACTCTTCTTCTGCTTTTAAAAGAGCGATAGTTTCTCTTTCTTTAGTTTTAAAATCATCAATCTTAGCACATACTTGGATAAGTTGCTCAACATTTTTTCCTTGCTTGACTACAAAATCTACTTCTCTTTTTTTATAATCATTCCAATAGAATATTTCCATAAGGGGCTCTTTTATCTTTCGGTGCTGTAGCTCAAGGAAGACAGCATTTTCTAAATTCTTTCCTTCATCTTCACTAAATTTGAATCCATAAACGAATCTTAAGCCGTTATCTACAATATAGCATTTTCTCGGTCTTTGTGTCTGTTCCTTTAAAGAATAAGAAAATTTCTTTAT
>JAMWCC010000123.1:0-2524 GCA_023818375.1 Candidatus Omnitrophota bacterium
GAATGGCAATGCAGCTGCCCATGAAGATGTGGATGAAAGGAAATCAGGTCAGGATGGATGTTTCCATGATGGTACCAGGAACAGACAAAACCATGGAGCAGATTACAATTAGTGATGGAAACACTATCTCAACATACAATAGCCTTAACAATACAATAATGGTAATTGACCTGAACAAATTACCTGAAGAAATAAGAAAAATGGCGAAGAATCAATATGCTGCTAAATCTATGGGATTTGATATGGAAATGTTTGGAAAGATAAAGGATTGTCTTAAGGTTGATGAAATCACACGAAACGACAGAAAACTTTATCTAATAACCCTTGATGATATTAACGCTATAAAAAATAGTTTGAACCTGCCGCTATCTACTGAGCGGTCTCCTTTCAAAAAACTCGTTTACGCAATTGACTACAATACCCTATTACCGGTGAAAATGGAAGTTTACACAGAAGGAGATACTCCTGGTATGTGGATGGATTTTATTGAGTTGAAAACTTCAGGAGTTCAGGATAGTGTGTTTAATGTCAAGTTTCCTTCCGATGCAAAAAGAATGGACATTACTGATTCTGTGAGGTCATCTTTAGGAAAATAACTTCTTTAAATTTTGGCTTAGCTATTACAGAAACAGAAGATAAAGAATAGAGTTTCTGATGTACTACCTTTAAAAGATAACACAACAGGAGCAATCATATGATGGGATGCAGTTTAGGTAGGTGTGTACAACTGACAGTAGCAGGTGGTTCCTACCAAGAGGGACTTGTTTCTGTTTTACAGGGTATACCGCCTGGTATTTTGTTGACGGAGCAAGAGATTTACGCAGATATGCTATTGCGCAAGCCTGGTACAGATGAACTTTCCAGCCCGAGGAAAGAACCTGACTTACCAATAATTTATACAGGACTTAATGCTGCCGATACCATAGAAGGAGCAGGAAACAAGAATCATACAAATGGTACACCTATTACGATTCTTATTCCCAACTTGGACAGGCATTTTATTCATGTAAAACAGTATCAGGATACAAATCGTACACCCAGACCCGGGCATGCTTCCTATGCATCATTTATGAAATACGGTCCTGATGACGATGCTATTGGCGCTGGATTCTTCAGCGGTCGTTACACTGCAACAATTGTTGCGGGTGGATATATTGCGAAAAAAGTTCTTTCATACTTTGGGATAAAGGTATTTTCTTACATTAAGGAACTTGCAGGTGTCAGATGTCCTGACATTGAACATGAGAAAGCATTTTCTTATACGCAGTCATTCAAAAAGATGAGATGTGATTTGGACCCGTTCTATCAGGAAATTTATGTAAAGGGACGGATTAATATGGAGATGAGATTTCTTGAGAAGATGAAGGTTTTTGGAGAGATTGAGAAGGAGATAGATTTAATCAGGGAGAAGTCGCCAAAGATGACAGAAGAAGAGATTTATGACAGGTATGGAGTACATCATGTGGTTAACTGTCCTGATGTAAAAGTAGCCAGGCAGATGATGGAGGCTGCAAACAGGATAACTGCGACAGGAGACTCTTCAGGGGGAGTGGTGGAAGTAGTGGCGTTGGGAGTACCTGCAGGACTTGGGGAGCCTGTATTTGATAAACTTGATGCAGAGCTTGGAAGGATGTTAGGTATAGGGGCAGTAAAGGGAGTAGAGATAGGAGCGGGATTTGCAGTAAAAGATATGACAGGCAGTCAATGTAATGATCAAATGCGGTCAGAGAAAGGAAAAGTAGTATTTCTTTCGAATAATGCCGGTGGAATAACAGGCGGACTGACAACAGGTCAACCAATAGTAGTTCGGATCGCAGTAAAACCAACACCGACCATTGCAAAGCCCCAGCAAACAATTGATAAGTACACCCTTGAAAACAAGACTCTTGCAGCAATTACAAGAAGAGATCCGACAATTGTTGGCAGAATCTGGATAGTTGCTGAAAATTACACAGCTCTTGTCCTCCTTGACCATTTAATGATGCACTTAGGTTATCAGGCAATAAAAGAAAAAATCTCTGCATCCTAAAAATCTTTTATATGCAAATTTCAGGACACATGTTAATCCCATAGTAAGATCTCCTTACCTTTTTGCATTTTACCACCACATTTCGGGCAGGGTCTTCTTTTTGAATTCCATTCCACCAGACAATCGCTTTTTAAACATTCGGGACACTTTCTAAAATCTTTAATAATTTCCTTAGTTGTACCCATTGCCTTTTTAAGATTGGCTATATCTTTATATTCCTTGCCAAATACTCCTACAAAGACGTCAACGGTTTTCATGCAATTATAACAATTGAAAGTTTTTACAACAGCAAACATTCCGCAATCCTTTCCACCAGAAACGACTTCTGTATAACCGCATTGACGACAGGTAAACTGATATTTAGTTCCCATCTACAAATATTATAACCTTTTTTAAGTTCATTTAACAAAATTCCTTTGAAATTCCCAGAGAAAATATTAGTTTTCGAATTGATATTTTAAAAAAGGATGAGATAACCAGGTTCGGCAGGTTTGT
>JAMWCC010000123.1:2534-7546 GCA_023818375.1 Candidatus Omnitrophota bacterium
AGGTTTGTTAGAACTGTTCTTTTTCCACCGTAATGATAACCATTCGCTGACAATGCTGCACTTGCTCGCATTGTCTTACTTCGCTCAATTCAACTCCCTTCAGAGAAGATTGCGATGCGAGGAGGGGGAGTTGGCGCCCTTCGCTCCCACTACGCTCAGGGTCGGCCATTCGCTGACAATGCTGCGCTTGCTCGCATTGTCTTACTTCGCTCCATTCAACTCCCTTCAAAGAAGATTGCAATGCGAGGAGGGGGAGTTGAACCCCCACGGGAAATCCCACTGGATCCTAAGTCCAGCGCGTCTGCCATTCCGCCATCCTCGCGGTATATAAAATTTTACACTTTTTGTCTTTGTTGACAAAATTTTTGGTTGTGAAAAAATTTATTGAAATTTCTACAAAGGAGAACCATGAGGATTGAACAGGACTGGCATATTCATTCTCATAATTCCTGTGATGAAGCATCACTAAAAATGTATGAAATTATTGAATCGTGCAGATCAAATGGTATCTCTAAATTTGGTGTTACAGACCATTTGCATACAAAGATTAATTTACCTGATATCATTGCATCTAAAAAAGAGTATCTTGAAAACAAAGTTGAGGGTTTTCATTTTGGTATTGAGGTTAGTTGTATGTCAAAATGGGAGATTGAGCAAATTAAAAAGGGAAATTATAAAAACGCAATATATGGAATTCGTGAAGGAGGTCCAGCGTGGTGTGAATTGACGATTGATTTAACACACCAAGATATTGAAGAACTCGGTATTGAATATATTATTGGCGGGACTCACTGGCCTATGTATGTGCCATGGGAAAGGGAATCTCTTATAAGGGATTATCACAGACAGAATATGTTTCTTGCGACACACCCTTTAATCACAATTGTTGCTCATCCATGGTGGTTTCATTCAGGATACTGGGGACAATATATTGAAAGATATGAACCGTGGTTTGAAGATTTCAGGGTTATTCCACAGAGTATGCATGATGAGTTTGCAGATGCTGTTGTAAAAAATGACAAGGTTGTTGAAATAAATCTTGGCGCAATGTTGCTTCCTTCATCATACCCTGAAAAATTTAAGATGCAGTATATTGAGTACTTGGCTTTCTTGAAATCGAAAGGAGTAAAATTTTCAATAGGTTCAGATGCTCATGAGTCATATAATTGTAATTTTGAAAAGGCAGCAACAATGATTGAAAAAGCAGGAATAATAGAAAAAGATTTATGGGTAATTGGTTAAAACAATTTTAACTCTTCTTTGTTTTTTTTCAGTAGCTCAATGATTTCTGGGATATCAGTGATTTTAAGGATTCCTGCTGGGAAATTTGCCAAAGGAAGACTGGTTGAGGCAATTTTGCATAGATTATTGAATGATTCAGGCTCTCCTTCAAGGTAAACCTTTTTTACTTTTTCTGAAAAAAGAGCCACAAAGATTGCAATGATTGTTCCTTGTTTATTTCCATAAAGATTAATTTTTTTGCAACCTTTTGAAATGAAAAGTTCTATTACTGATAGCACATCATATATTCTTTTTCCTAAATAGCTTTCACCAAACATATAGAAGCATCTGTCAATCATAAAATCATATCCATATGGCCTGAAAAAATTTTTCTTTTCTTCTGGCATTGATTCTCCAAGACCACGTACGTCAATGAAATACTCGGGTATTTCAGGCAAGAAGTCTCTCTTATTCATTATTTCATCTTCTGAACAAATGTCCGGCAAGCATATATTGATTTCTTTTTCGACTTCAAGGTTGTAGATAAAATCAGGCTTTTCGGGTTTTTTCTTAATAATTGTCCATATTTCTGGTTCTGATTCAACGGCATATCTTGCGATGGTGATTTTATTTATCAACTGTGGTCTTAAAACTCTGTAGTATGGAATTTCAATCCTCTGGGGGATTGTGAAAAGTTTTTTCAGTTGGTTTTTTAATGTTTGTTGAGAAAGTTTTTCTCGTTTCCCAATAATTCTATCAGCCATTTCTCCTATGATTTTATAAACAGGTTTTGAACCAGCTGCAATAACATTGCCTTTTTCTGTAGCAAAAAGTGTCTCTGGTTTTTCAATTTTTATATCGGGTTCAGGATTAACCAGTTTCCTGCCTGCGATTTTACAGAAAAATTTCACCATCGCTATTTGAGCATCAGAATGGTAATGGTGTGGATAATTTCCAATAAAATAGTCAAAATTTTCTTCCTTTCCGAAAATTTCATAAAATCTTTTGACTTCATCACATATTTCTTTAAAACCCCTGATGTCAAAGTAATCGTAATTTTGTCCCAGAAGTATTACAGGATCAGGTGCTCTTGCAATGAAAAAATCAGCAATCTCAACGTGATTAGCAAGAATTCCAGGCGGGCATTGTTCAATGTCCTGTGGTATTTCATTTTCAATGTTGTATCTGAAGGGAGAGATGAAACAACTTGGTGCAGCTGCGGTGAATCTATTCTCATTGGGCCAGAGCCATGTTGTCATTGTTCCACCACCTGAATTACCAGTAATTCCGATAAAACTACTGTTAACTTCTTTTCTTGTCAAGAGATAATCAAGTGCTCTTATTCCATCCCATAATCGCCAGGCGCCAAAGAATTCATCAATCAACTGCATTTGTTTACCCATCATATTGTGTGCCGCACAGCAGCTTTGTCTCAATAAGGAATTTTTTGGTAAAGCTATATACTGATCCCTTTCACCTTGATTGAATGGGTCATAGATTAAAACCATAAAACCATTGTGGACAAGCCTCTGGCAGAATTCCTGGTATTTTGGTTCTGCCTTACCTTCTAATGAATGTCCGCAGCTTCCAATTACTGCTGGATAAGGTGGATTAAATTTTTCAGGTATGTATAAGTTAGCGGTAACTAAACACTGTGGTCTGCTTTCAAAAATTATTTTTTCAATACTGTATCCATCCCTCTTTAGAGTGCCGGTAATTTGTGGATTAAGTGGTGTTTTTGCAGGTAGTGGTGAAAATACCTTCTTTATTACCTTTCTGACTCTTTCTTGATATTCTATTGCGTCTTTTTTTGATTTTACCTGTTTCAATATTTCTCTTCTTTCTTGTGTCATTTTTCTCATTCTATTGATGAAATAATCAAGCATCATGTGGTTATAATCGTTCCTCATCTTTTTTCTCCTGTTATTTTTATGCCTTTGCTTTTTGCAAAAACAAGATAATCATTGAGCATTTCCTGAAGGATTTTTGGTGTATTGAGTTTATAAGGACATCTTAAAATACAGGCGCCACAATTTTTACACTCCAGTATTCTGAACATTTTTTCCTTCCAGCCGGGTTCTAAAAATTTTTTGTATGGTGCTCTCCTTAAGAGAAATTTCATTCTTGCAGCCATTGGAATTGGTATTTCAGCAGGGCAGGGCAGGCAATAACCACAACCCCTGCAGAATATCGGACCCAAAATTTCTTTTTCTTTTTTTACTCTGATTTTCATTTCGTTGTCAAAAACTGGCGGTTTTTCAGCCAGTTTCAGTATTTTTTTGAGTTCTGACACTTTTTGGATTCCCCATATCGGCACAACGTTTTCAAACTGCCATAAGAATGAAAAAGCAATCTCTATATCTGTTAAAAGCCCACCACACAGTGGCTTCATGGCGATAAAACCAATTTTGTTTTCTTTTGCGAGTTGAACAAGTTTTATTTCTTTTTTACTGGATAGGGCTGACAGTGGATACTGAACGACATCATATAGTGTGCAGTTTATCGCTTTTTTTGCATTTGTATATTTGTGTGCTGTAATTCCAATAAATCTTGTCATTCCCTTTTTTTGTGCTTCTTTCAGGCCTGCATAAGCAGAATTGTCATCATTTTGGTCAGGAAGTTTTTCTGGATTGTGCAGCTGTAAAATATCAACGTAATCGGTTTTAAGATTTTTTAAGCTTTCCTCAGTTAATTTTAAAACTTCCTGCTTTGTCTTACAGTGAACCTTTGTTGCGATGATTACGTTGTTTCTTTTCCCTTTGAATGCTATTCCAAGTTTTTTTTCGCTATCAGTATAGGCGCGCGCTGTGTCAAAAAAATTGATGCCATTATCAATGGCACATTCCAGAATTTTAATTGCCCTTGATAATGGAGTCCTCTGAATCGGTAATGCTCCAAAACCAACCCTGCTAACCTTCAATCCTGTCTTTCCAAAAATTATGTATTCCATTTATTTGGTCGGAGACCAGATAAATCCCCTTCTGTAAAGTCCTCCTATTTCTGCGTCGTTGAGAACCCTTATTGCAATTAGATTTTTTCCGGGTTTAATAAATTTACTTATATCCATATCAAAGTCATGCTCACCCATCCACCATATTTTATGAGGTTTATGACCCGCATATTCACCATTTACCCATACCCATGCTTCATTAATAACCCCGCCGCAATAAAAATGAATGGGCTTGTTTTTCCATTTCTCAGGGATATTTACCCAGAATCTATACCAACCATAGCCATCATAGTCATGACCAATTCTGTCTTCTGGAGTGTCTTGTTGGTCCCACAGAAGATATGTGTTTTTGTTTTCCCAGTTTTTGTCAGTAAATTCACCAAGATACCACAGGTAAATAATTCCTTCATTGAATTTGTCTCTTGAAAATTTTGCTGTAATTGGAACAGAATCAATAATAATTCCTGACTCACCATTGGTCATCTGTTCAAGTTTTCCCAGTCGTATTTGTCTTCCCTTTGTATAACATTCCCACTGGTTTGTAAATCCGCCTTTGCCAATAAGAAATTCTGAGATTTCATGCAGTTTTTGCTGTACCTCAATCATTTTTGTGGCTGATTCTTTTGCCTTTTTGTAATCAAGCTTCATTTCGGCGTCATGCATGTTTGCCCATGCTTCAAGATTCTGGACAATCAGTTCAAAAATCTTAAAACGCTGCTTCTCTTCATCTGTCATCTGGCATTTTCTGGCAGCTTCATAATGTTTATGAATTGAGTTTACAAAGTCAACAGTGTAAACATGAGTCAGCAGCCAATCTTCGACTCCTTCCAGTACAAGCAGG
>JAMWCC010000004.1:0-6951 GCA_023818375.1 Candidatus Omnitrophota bacterium
AACATCGCCGCCAGTATTGCTATAATCGCTATTACTACCAATAGCTCAATTAAAGTAAATCCCTTCCTTCTCATCTTTTACCTCCTTTTTCTTTTTTTCTCTATATCATCAGACCCGGACATTGTCCTATGATATCTAAGGTCTGTAAAAAATGTAATTTTTTTCATGTGCTTTCCCTTATCACAAGTTCTGGACTAACAAGAACATCAGCAGGAGTTTCAACTTCTCCTTCCATTATTTTTATAGCAAGATGAACCGACTGTTTTCCAACTTCATCAAGCTTTGTATCAACCGTTGTAAGCTGTGGATTGGTACATTCAGACTCAAAAATATTATCAAATCCAGCAATAGCAATATCACCGGGTACCTTTATTCCCTCTTTTTCACAGTACTCAAGAATGTCTATTGCTCGTCTATCATTGCTGCAAAAAATGGCTTCAGGTCTGTCTTTCATTTTGAATAATTCCTTAAATGCATTATGATTTTCTTCTTTTTCATATCCTGATGTTTCTTTAACAAATTCAAGATTCACTCCAAGACCGTGTTGCTTCAGCGCTTCAAGATATCCCTGGAATCTGGCAATATACCAGTCAAAACTTAAACCACCAATATATCCAATCTTCTTATATCCCCTGCTTATTAAATGACTGGTAATAAGATATGCACCTTCAAAAAGTCCATGCCTGACAGTGTTAAAATTTTTGATTTTTTTCGGAGAATGAACAAAAATTAACTTGCACCTGGATTTGTCAATCATCCACGAAACATCATTAATGAAATCATATAAAAACAATACAACCTGACCCTCTTCCATCAGTATTTCAGTTGAATTCACAATAATCATTTCAATCCCTAACTGCTTGCACATACCATCAATGGATGAAACAAGCTTAAAAACAGTAGAAGGTGAAGCTTCAAGTGCAGAGTTGAATGTTGGTGGGGCAAACATCATAAGCTTATTTACATTAGAACTCCTGGCTATTACAGCTCCATAACCTGGTTTGTTTACTACCAATCCTTGTTTTGACAGCTCCTGTAGTACCCTTCTTGCTACTATATTGCTTACACCAAATCTTTCACATATTTGAGGGATTGTTGTAATTCTTTCTCCCTTTTTAAAATTTCCTTCCTGAATTTCCTGAGTCAGAATTTCACTTATTCGTTGATATTTGCTCTTTTGCTTTGTTTTCATTCCGATTAATTTATACCTAATATTTCAAAATTTGTCAATAGGTATACTGAATCATAATAGGAAATTTAATATACTGAATACATGATGGAACACAGGCGCTTGTTAATACAATCTTTTTAACATATAATTACTTTGCATATGAAAAGACAAATTAAAGATGACTTTGTAATAGAATGTGTAAAAGGTGATATAACTGGCCAACCGGATATTGATGTTATTGTTAATGCTGCCAATAAACTTCTTGCTCCTGGTGGTGGTGTTGCTGGCGCGATACACAAAAAGGCAGGACCACTTCTTTATCAGGAATGTAAAAAATATGCACCTATAGAAACAGGGCAGGCAGTCATCACAAAAGGTTATAATCTGCCAAACCCTTTTGTTATTCATACAGTTGGACCTGTTTATTCAGAAGAAAAGAGTCCAGCAGAAAAACTTGCAATGTGCTTTAAAAACTCACTCAAGCTTGCTGATGAAAAAGGGCTGAAGTCAATTGCGTTTCCTGCAATTTCCACAGGAATTTTTGGTTATCCTGTTGAAGAAGCAGCAGAAGTTTCAATAAAAGCAGTCATTGGGATGATACCAGGATTGAAGTCAGTAAAAAAAATAAGATTTGTTTTGTTTGATGAAAATACTTTCAATGTTTTTCACAAAAAACTAAGGGAGATTTATGAAGGAAAAGGTAATACTTGACACTGATATTGGCACTGATATTGATGATGCAATATGCCTTGGATATTTATTGAAAAACCCTGAATGCGAATTGCTTGGAATTACAACCGTCAGTGGCGAAAGTGAAAAACGAGCAATGATAGCAAGTTATCTTTGTGAAAAGGCAGGGAAAGATATTCCTGTGTATCCAGGATTGACTGAACCATTTATAGGGCAACAGAAACAAAAGGTCGCCCAACAGTTCGAATTCCTTGAAAAAATTTCATATAAAAAAACATTTGAAAAAGATTGGTTCAATTTTTTAAGAAGGACGATACGAGAAAATCCATATCAAGTTAATCTGATAACAATTGGACCATTAACTAACATTGGTATCCTTTTCAAGATTGACCCTGAACTGCCTTCATTACTTAAATCAATGTACATTATGGGTGGAATGTTTTTTGGTGAAAATAAGAAAGTAGAATGGAATATTTCCATTGATCCTTATGCAGCAGCAACAGTATTTTCATCGCCAGTGAAAGAAATGTATATCTGTGGCCTTGATGTAACAACCAGAGTGAGATTGGAAAAAGACAGGATTATTGAAAAATTCAGCAAAAATTTTCTGCTAAAAGAAGTTTTGAATTTTGCTGAAATCTGGTTTAGGAATTCCGAAGTTATTACTTTTCACGATCCCCTTGCAGCAGCAGTGTTGTTTGAGAAAAATTTATGCAGGTTCAAAAAAGGCAAGGTATTTGTTGACCAGATAGGCATTACAGGATTTATTGAGGACAAAGAACAGAATTCATTTGTAGCGCAAGATGTTAATGAAAACATTTTCTTTGAGCACTTTTTCAGTTTTTTTTGAGTTTATAAAAAGGATATTTTTTGTTCTCCCGCAATTGAACGGATGTAATCAGCAGCAAGTTTATATTCATTTTCATTGTGCAGGTGTTCCATCATTAAAGGTACATCCCTGTCCAGTTTATTAATTTGGGTTAAATAGGTTCTGTAATCGAGATTTCCAAGACCCGGTCTTGTTTCTTCAATGCATACCATTGGTTTTTCGCTCATGATTACATCCTTTGCATGACAGGAACGGATGAATTGCCCCAGTTTTCTCACAAACTCCTTTATAAGAGCGCCATTGAAGTAATATCTTCTTACACTGCATATTAGATTTGCGGGGTCAAAATGAACTGCAAAATGTTTCCTGTCTATTGCTTTAATCAGATCAAGATAACTGTCTGCTGAGTCAGGATATACCCAGGGCATTGTTTCAAGGGTGTAATATGTTTCACGAGGCTTCACTGAATCGATAATTTCTCTAACAGTTTCAACTATCATTTCAAATGTTTCTTCTGTCAGATTTTTTTCATCAGGTCCATCCCACTTATTACCTCGTGAACCGGCAATATTCACACAGCACCGCGCGCCAATGGTTTCGGCAAGATACAAAGCTTTTTTACATTTTTCGAGCGCATGTCTTTTCTCTTTATCGTCTGAGCTTAGTGGATTACTCCACGCACCAACTTCAGCGATAACAATATTGGCTTTTTCTGCGGCATTTTTAAATTCAGAGACTACATTTTCCTGCGCGTCAGGGGATAAGGGACAGTAAGCAGCAGAGTACCCTTTGCTTTTTACAAGATGCACCCACTCCTCACTGTTTTCATATTTTTCAAATATTGGTCCACCAATTCTCATACTTTTTTCTGCTTTTTATCACTATTTGATGCGTGAATATCTTAAAAGCACACTTCTAAAAATCCTGTTAATGGAAGGGAACGACTGATTGTTTCCAGGTCGATTCGTCTACCACCGCTTGAACAGTTATCTATTATTAGATTCGGGAACTCCTGCCTCAATTCGTCCCACAGTTTATAAAGACCTTCAATATGTCGTATCTCAGTTATACCCTACCGGTCTTCTATGTCTGCTGCTTGCCAGTACTCAAGGGGATCCATATTAAAATCCTGTCTGTAAATATCAATGCCAATTTTGTAATCAATCCCAATCCATCAAAAATCAAAATTCCTGGTGTTCTGATTTTTTCACCAGGATACAGAAAAAGGCGAGTTTTCTCCATGCCAGCTTTGATGCAATATTTTTAAAGGCGAAAATAACTGAGAAGTTAGTGGTAAAAAATTATTCATCCTACAAATATTTCCTTTGGCGTGATTTTTTCTGTCATTATTTACATTTCATAAAGAAAAATGATTCTTTGCTCTTTCCCAGATTCTGTCAATCTCTTTCTGCTGATCTTTATCTCTTTCAAAATGATGCTGATTTAAAAGTTTCTTCGCCTGTTCCCTGACCTTGTCTACCAGTCTTGTCCTGCCGGAAGAATCCCATTTTGCAAACGTCTCGTTAGAAAAAATTTCAGATTCAAAGAACTGCTTTTTGTAATTGGTAAGTGTGCTTTCATGCATCATAAACGTTCCTTCCTTGATACACTGGCTAACAATTTCAGAAACATCGTATAAAGTTAATTCAATTCCATCTACAATATGTTTTGCCATTCTGAAGATCTCATAATCAATTATTACTTTTTCTATGGAACCGATCTCGTCAATGCAGCATGTACCTGACCAGCCAAATTTTTTCATTCCAGCCATCATCATCAAAACACAACCACAAAGATTAATTCCAAGTTGTGCATCATCAGGAAATTTTGCCATTGTATTGAATGCTTTTGCCATAACAGTTGTTCCATAGAATTGCGCAACCTGGTTGAGTATAAGGTTTCCCTTAATAAAATCAGGTCCACCATAGACAATCGTTCCATATTTCATGTCAAAAGGATAAATAAATGGCACAAAACTTACATCGCATTCAGGCGCAAGTAATTTGAGTATCGCTGCTCCACCAAGAACTTCAGCACACGATTGCGCAAGTGCACCAAAGAAATCAATCGGTATCGTTGCGCCCATCATTGGCATATTGCCAACTGAAAAGGATGGCTTTCTGTGAATGTATTTTATCGCCATCTCAAGCAAAAACGGATCAAAAGCCATCGGACTTATCATGTGCATGCCAAGCTCATACCTTGAATTAATGACAAAAAGCATTTCATGAACAAAATCAAAGACATTTTCATCGCTAAAAACACCTGCACCAAAAACCCTGTCAGAAACATCAAGACAGAGTTTATATGTTGCAATCTCAGCAAGTTTTTGTGGCAGGTCTGTTGGAAAAACTATGGTACTACCTGAAACACCAAGAGCGTGTGCAATTTTAGCAAACTCAATCATATCATTTGTTGTAGGCTTTTTTATTTCTCCTGTTTTGAAATCGTAACATCTGAGTGCATATCCTGAAATATGAAACGAAGGTTCAATCTGGTTATCTTCTACCTTTTTGGGAAATGGACCAAGAAGTTGTTCAACAATTTCTGGAGTTATAAAGACCCTGTTTTCTTTAATTTTTACTCCATTTTTCCCTTCAAGCATACTTAGTGCTAATTTTGAAGGTGTTTGAATTCCAACTTTTTCTATTAAAGTAAGTGCCCACAAGTGTATTTCTTTTATGTCATTTTCGCTTAATCCTCCATCAATAGACCAAGATTTCTTCATATTTTTCTCCCTGTTTTATTTGACGGAATTAAAACACTGCTTATTATATGATTGTTAGGAAAACATTGTCAAAAATGCTTAAAAAGATAAAAATTGGAACCTCAGGCTTTTCTTTTTCTGACTGGAAGGGTGTTTTGTATCCTGAAAAAATTCCGAACCATAGAATGCTTGAATTCTATGCAAAATATCTTGGATTTAACGCTGTGGAAATTAATTCAACATATTACCGGATACCATCCCCGAAAAGTTTTGAATTAATGGCTAAGAAGACACCGCCTGATTTTTCATTTTCTGTTAAGGCGTTCAAAGGAATTACACATGATCCATTTGACAATCGCATGGAGGAAAAACCTGATATGGCTCAAATTGAAACTTATTTTAAACAATTTAATGAATCGATAATGTTCCTGAAAGAAGCAGAAAAACTCGGGGCATTACTTTTTCAGTTTCCTGTTTTCTTTTATCCACAATCAAGTACCATGGACTACATTTTAAAAATTAGAGACTTTTTTTCTGATTTTCCTGTTGTTATTGAGTTCAGGAACATTGCATGGGCACAAGAAAAATACTATGAATTCTTGAGGAAAAATACCATTGCCTTTTGCGCGGTTTACGAACCGAAGCTACCTCGACTGCTGCCTCTTGTTGATGTTGTCACTGCGAAAATTGGATATCTAAGATGTCATGGTAGAAATCCAAACTGGTTCAATGCACCTGTTTCAGAAAGATATAACTACAATTATTCAGACCAGGAACTAAAAGAAATTGAAAGAGTTGTCCGTTCAATGATAGAGAAAGCAGAAGTGAGTTTTATTTTTTTCAATAACTGCCATGCAGGACATGCAGCAAAGAATGCAATGAAGTTTGCTGAACTTCTTGGAATAGAATTACAGAAAGAAAAAGACCTATTTTAGCCAAATGCAACATCAAGCATCATCATTACAAGAAATCCTGCAATAGTACCAGCTGTTGAAAGATGCGTATTGCCATTTTTCTGAGATTCAGGAATAATCTCTTCAATAACAACAAATATCATTGCTCCTGCTGCAAAACCCATTGCATAAGGAAGGATTGAACGGGTCCACATAACTCCGATTGCTCCAATTACGGCAAAAATTGGTTCTACAATCGCGGATAATTGTCCATACATAAAGCTTTTCAATCTTGATGTACCATCCCTTCTCATTGAGATTGAAACAGCAAAACCTTCTGGTAGGTTTTGGATTCCTATGCCAAGTGCTAAAGTTAAAGCTCCTGCCATTGTTGCTTCTGGAAGTCCAAAAGAAGCAGCACCAATTGCAACCCCAACTGCCAGGCCTTCAGGGATATTGTGTAAGGTTATCGCAAGAACCAATAAAGCTGTGTGACCCAATTTTGTTTTTATACCCTCTGCCTCAGAATCAGGGTAGCCAAGATGTAAATGCGGCAAAAATCTATCTGCAAACCTCAGCAAAAGAGCACCAAGAAAAAATCCAGAACCAGCAGGAAACCAGGCAAAATAATGTAAATTGGAAGACATTTCAATTGCAGGGT
>JAMWCC010000004.1:6961-7492 GCA_023818375.1 Candidatus Omnitrophota bacterium
AGAAACTCGCAGCAACCATAACTCCTGCGGCAAATCCAAGCATTGTATCAAAAAGTCTTTGATTAAAACTCTTTGCAAAAAACACAAAACCAGCTCCAATAGCCGTTAAAAGCCATGTAAAAATACCGGCAAGTAATGCCAGAATAATTGGATTGAGATTCTTTACAATGCTCATGATGAAATTATTATAACATACGGCTATTTGCTTGCTTTTGCTTGTTTCAACGTATATAATTTTCAGGATGGACATTTCAAAATTTCAAGAACTTCCAATACCAAAGTTGCTTGGATTGTTAAGTCAATGGGAATATTTTGCATTATTTGATACTTCTTTTTGTGATTCAGAGAATCATAAATCCCTGATATGTTTTGACCTTATTGAAAAGATTTGTGTTGAAGACCCAAAAGAAATTGAGCCAGCGATAAAAAGAACGGAAAAAAAGGTTACTTCAGGTGAACACGCAGTAATTATGTTGCCGTATGAGGCTGGTTTTTATTTTGAACCTGAATCTGGTCATTTGGAAAAACTAC
>JAMWCC010000021.1 GCA_023818375.1 Candidatus Omnitrophota bacterium
AATTGTCTACCAGATAACTTTTGAAACCATTCCGCCATGTCTCAATCCATATTTTTACACCGTTTGAATCTTTCTGATGGTCATAAATGTCAACAATAACAATATCTGTATTACTTTGTACCCTTAAAACTACTTTTACTCCATGTTTTCCGCCTGATTGAAATACAATAAGACCATTTTTTAAATCAGTAAAGGCTTTCTTAAAATTTTTAAATGGCTTATCAAGAAAATCAATATGTATTCTGAAAATACCCGGCAAATCTCCAGATTCATTCCAGTTATCATTTGCATTGACCTGAATAATCATTTCATCAGGCAAGAAAACAGTAATACCGATGTGTCCATTGCCAGTTGCCAGAAACTGCCAGTCTTCTGCCGGTATCTCATTCCAAACAAGTTTCTTGAGTTTTTCACCCGTCCAGGTGGCTATACCTTTATTCATTTTGACTCCTTCTTATGATAAAATTCGTGATATTATACCAAAAAAAAATGACAAAAAGAGAAAGATTTCTGAGGGCTTTAAGAAACGAAAATGTCGATTGCCTCGTCTGGGCACCGAATTTTGACTACTGGCTCCATGTTAATACCCATGAAGGGACACTTCCTGAAAAATATAAAGGAATGAGCAGGAATGATATTGTCAGGGCTATTGACGGATACATATGGAACAGGCAACCAGGTATAAAATCTGTTTACGACAGCAGTGTAAAAACAAAAACTTTAAGTACTGATGAAGGAATTATAACAGAAATTATAACACCAGTGGGTTGTGTTAGATGCATGCACAAAAAAACAGAAGGCGAGTTTCGCTCAAAACATCTTTCAGAACATTTTATAAAAACAGTGGATGATATCAGAACAATGAAATACATTGCAGAGGCAACATATTATGAACCAGACTACGAGCCAACATTAAAGGCACTCGACGAAACCGCTGATGATGGGATCGTACTTAATGGTTGTTTTGCAGTTCCTTTTATTCAGTTTGCGAAGATTGATGCTGGATATGTAAATGCATTTTATCTCTGGTATGATTACAAGAAAACTGTTGACCAATTACTTGATGTTTATTTCAAAAAATATCTTGAAGCAGTTAAAATTCTTGCAGATGGATATGCTGATGTTGTAGCAACTTCTGACAATATGGATGGCGTGATGATAACGCCTGATATATTCAAAGAGTATGCAATTTTGTATTATCAGGAGTGCAAAAAGATTCTTTCAGAGAAGGGAAAGATTTTTGAAGGGCACTGGTGTGGAAGGACTGAAAATCTGCTTCCACTTGTACCTGGATGCGGACTTGATGTTGTTGAGGCTATAGTAACAGCACCAATGGCAAATATCACTCTTAACCAAGCACTTGATATTCTTGATAATAAAGTTGTACTTCAAGGTGGTATTCCTTCAGTGCTTGTGTGCAGAGAAGGTGGAACAAAAGATGACTTTGTCAGATATATCGATGAGGTGATACTTCCATTAAAAGGAAGAAGATCCTTTATTTTGGGAATGAGTGATAATGTTCCGCCAAATGCTGATTTCGAGAGAGTCGAAATGATCAGTAAACTTATTTCAGGGTTCTAAAACTGAAAAACCAAGTTTTTTATCTTTTTTCCTCTTCGCTTTTGTTTCTGAAGAAATCTCAAAAATAATAAATTCCATTATTTTCCACACATTAATTCCAGGTCTGATACAGCCCACAAGTGTTTTGTTTTTTCTTCCAGTGGCAGCATGCATATGAAGTTTCGGATTGTTTTTTTCATCAGGGAAAATAGTTCCTAATCCAAGTATTTCACTTGTTCCAGAAATGTTTTTTAAGATTGGACTAACTGGAAAAACATTGGGTTTTTCAGGTCCACAAACAAGTTTACCACCACCCACGCCACCAAGCATTATGCAGATTGCACGATAAATCTTATGCCTCTTTGCAAAATTTTCAATTACGTCAGGAAGTTTTTCTTTGTCTTCTAATTTTACTATAAATACCCTTTTTATCTTTGCCTGGCTGAATTTCATTTTTTCTCAAAAAATCTTGCAACTTCTTTAAGTTTTTCCCTTATTGGTATTTTCTGTGGGCACTTTGGTTCACACTCACCACACTCTGTACATGAAGATGCCTTCTCTTCCTGTTTCATTAATGCATACTTTTCCATGGCTCTTTTTTTCACACCATAAACATTTGCAACATTATACCAGTGGAAATTTCCAGGAATGTTTATACCATGGGGGCACGGCATACAGTACCTGCAGCCAGTGCAATACAGGTTGAGAAGTTTTCTTCTTGACTGCGTAATCTGCTCAATTTTTTTTATGTCGCTATCATCCAGGGGAACAAAATTATCCGCTGTCTCAACATTTTCAATTACTTGTTGCAAGGTACTCATTCCTGAAATAGCAACGTGCACATTAGGATTTGAAAGAACAAATCTAAGTGCTAACCTTGCTGTACTTTTAATTTTAGAACCAAGCCACTGGGTTATTTCTTCTTCAGGATTTCCAAAAGTACCACCACCAACAGGTCCCATCACAACAACACCCATCCCCTTTTCATTCGCCAGTGCAATCGCTTCTTGGCTTTCTCTGTATAAAAGATTATATTGGACAGTCATTGTAGAAAATTCACCTGTATTGATAATCTTTTTCATATTCTCAACTGAATCATGAACAGAAAAACCAATATACCGGATTAACTTCTGATCCAGTGCCTTCTGGGTAAATTTTAAAAACTGCTTGTTGTACTGAAGATAACTTTCCCACCTCAAACTGTGGGTCAGGTAAAAATCAATATAATCAGTGTTTAATTTCTTCAGCGCTGTCTCCAGTAGTTGCCAGCACTGCTGGTCTGAGTAATTATTGTACATACCAATTTTTGTCTGAAGAATCAACTTTTCCCTTGGAAATCCTTTAATTGCTCGCCCTATGGCTTCTTCACTCTGGCCATTATGGTAAAAGTGGTGTGAATCAATGAAATTTACACCGTGCTCAATCGCATATCTTATTAGCTCAGTGGCTTTATCAAAGTCAACTGTGCCATCAGGCAAACACGGCAACCTCATTGCACCAAAACCAAGAACCGAGACATTGTAAGGGGTATTTCCAAATTTTCTGTACTGCACTAAGAAACTCCCTTTGTATTCAAATATTCTATGCCTTACAAAAAACTATTTCAAGAACTCTGGTTTTATCTGTTATTGCATAATCTTGCGAAATATGGCCACCAACTACCCAGACGATTGCTCCATTGTCTTCAATTACTATCGGGAATTCAATAAACTCTTCTATCTGCTTTTTGTGTGTTTTCCAGTACTTTTTGAAGCTTACTTTTTTCCCCATCCCGAGTGGAACAAAACTTGCTCTATCTTCTGGCTTTTTCAATATAAGTCTATCTTTTATAATTTCGGGATTTATATAAGCAATGAACCTGTTGTCATTGATAAGAAATTCTTTTGAAAATTTTTTGTAGGTTGCAAAGATTTTCCATTCAAGACCAGAAATCTTTGTTGTACCAGGGACTTTAATTTCAAAAAAATTTCCAGCAAAAAATTTTTCAAAGTTCTCCTTTTTTAAAAATCTTACTGTGTTTTTCTTTGTAGAAATTATTGAAAGCTTAAGTTTATCGATGTTTGTTTTTTTTCCTGAAATTATAGATGTTCTTACTTTTTCAACTGTTTCAAAATCAGGTGGATGAACAAGATTGCAGAATTCCACAAGTAACCTTCTTATAAGGTACCTTTGAAGACAGATGTGTAATGACCGAAATTTTTCCCCAGGAAACTCAACCATCATGCCATTTCCAGAAACAATTTCCTTCATGATTTTTTCAGCCTCAGAATTTATGAAATCAAAATCATCAGAGAGTATTTTTGCTGTTCTAAAGATATTTTTTCTTACCTGCGGATTGATCTGTTCAAGAAGCGGCATAATTTTTTGTCGTATAAAGTTTCTGGTAAATTTTATCTCAAGGTTGCTTTCATCAAACATATACTTAATTTCTTTTTCTTCCAAAAAGTCAAGAATCTGTTTTTTCTCAACAGAAAGAAATGGTCTAATAAGCAAGAGATTTTCATCAATTTTCGACACAACTCTCATTCCACACAAACCTTTCAAGCCACTTCCCCTAATAAGATTGAGCAATACTGTTTCTACCTGATCATCAAGTGTATGAGCTGTCATAATTGCGCAGCTCTTTGTTTTTTTTGCAATATCAATAAGTGCCTCATATCTTTTGGCGCGTGCTACTTCCTCAAGTGACATGTCTTTTGTTTTTTTTACTTTGATTTTTTTCCAATGAAACGGTACATCAAGATTTTTGGCAATGTTTCTAACAAATTCTAGTTCTTTGTCTGCGTTTTTTCTCAAGCCGTGGTGTACATAAGCTATGTGCATCCTTTTTTTTAATTGCGAATTTTCAGCACATATTTCAACAAGAGCTACTGAATCAGGCCCACCTGATACAGCAAATAAAATCGTTCCCTTTGTAGGAATATTGCGGATTTCTTCCATTACCCCTTGGATAATTTGTTGAATTTCCTTGTTCATACAATTACAATAATTCTAAAACCTTTACCAGTCAATAGCAAGAGCCACTTGACAAGTTGAAATGCCAGTGATATATTGAAGTAAAATTATTGAAAGGAGGTGAAATAGGATGAATAAAGGAGAACTGATAGATGCAGTAGCAAAGGTGGTATCAACGAAAAAGGAAGCCGCTGCAGCAGTTGAGACGGTTCTGAGCAGCATAAAGGCTTCTTTGAAGAAAGGGAAACCAGTTACACTGGTAGGGTTTGGCACATTTAAAGTGGTAAAGAGAAAGGCACGCACAGGTAGAAATCCGAGAACCGGAGCGACAATTAAGATTCCAGCCAAAAATGTTCCAGTATTTAAGCCCGGTTCAGAATTAAAGGCTGCAGTAAAGTAATATGTTTTGAGGGTTTTTAAGATACGGACCAAACAGGTCCGTATCTTTTTTTAAAAGAACTTAAATCTTTTTATCGGCCAGTATCTACACAAAATTTTAGCGTGAACAGAACTAATTGAAACGGGTCCCCAAATGCTGCTATCGGAACTATTGTTCCTGTTATCTCCAAGAACATAAACCTCACCCGGTTTAATCTTTACTGGTTTTACAACATAACTTGCCTTTTCCATAATGTATGGTTCATCCACCCTTTCCCTGTTTCTATAAAGATATCCATCATTTCTTACTTCAATAATGTCACCCTCCAGTCCAACAACACGTTTTATAATCACACTATTTTCCTCCATGGGATCATCAAGAACAACTATGTCTTTGTATCTTGGTTTTTCAATTTTTTCACCTATCAGACGGTCCCCGACCTCTAATGTTGGAAGCATGGACTCAGAAACAACCTGATAAAACCTCACCCCTTTTAAGCCAAAATAATAACCCATGAGAAATAGGAATATTGCTCCGATAATAGTTCTCACTATCCTGAAGATCATAAAATCATTATAAACCAACATTTAAAAAGATAAAATACCTTGGTACCAAATCTTGACAAACCAACTCTTAAATGGGTATAACTAAATAAACCATGGAAATTGTGTGCTTACCGGGAGGTTTTTTTTAATTATGATACCATCTGAAAAACTTGATGAAATAATTGAGAAGACAGATATTGTTGAGGTTGTCTCTAAGTATGTAAATTTAAAAAAATCAGGTAGAAATTTTAGAGGGCTTTGTCCGTTTCATCCTGAAAACACACCCTCTTTTTTTGTCAGCCCAGAAAAACAGATTTTCCATTGTTTTGGCTGTGGTGTAGGAGGGAATGTTATTAACTTTTTAATGAGAATTGAAAACATTGGTTTTGGAGAAGCACTAAGGATTGCAGCTGAGATTTCAGGCATAGAAATATCTTCATACCAAAATATTTTTGAAAATGACGAAAGTAAGAAAGTTATATTCGAAGCAAATAGGATTGCAAAAGAATTCTTTTCGTCTT
Source organism: Candidatus Omnitrophota bacterium (assembly GCA_023818375.1). GTDB lineage: Bacteria > Ratteibacteria > UBA8468 > B48-G9 > DTJG01 > DTJG01. Next base: position 5,961 of record JAMWCC010000021.1, read on the forward strand.
TTCTTCAAACAGGTTCAGGAACCATTGCTATTGATTTTCTTGAAAGAAGGGGAATTGACAAAGAAAACTGGGAAAAGTTTGGGCTTGGTTATGTGCCCTCGGGCAATGTTCTCACATCCTATATCTTAGAGAAAAAATTAAGGATTGATGATTTTGAACAGGCAGGACTGATCACAAGAAAAGAGGCAGGCTATGCTGATGTTTTTAAGCACAGGATAATGATTCCGATTTTTGACCACAGAAATAACATTGTAGGTTTTGGTGCAAGAGCTATTGATGATATACAACAACCAAAGTATCTTAACAGTCATGAAAACTCTGTGTTCAAGAAGGGCAATCTCTTCTTTGGTCTTAATCTTGCAAAAGAAAGGATCAAATCTGTTGGTTTTTCAATAGTTGTGGAAGGGTATTTTGACCTAATTAAGATGCATATTGCGGGTTTTGACAACACAATTGCACCCCTTGGAACAGCAATAACTGAAAATCACCTGCGTCTTTTGAAAAGATGGTCAAACAAAATTTTACTGGTTTTTGATTCTGATTCAGCTGGAACAGCAGCTGCCTTCAGAAGCCTTGAAACAATCCTGGCATCTGGTTTTGAGGTAAAGATAGGAGTTATGCCATCAGGTTTTGATCCTGAAGATTTTCTTGACAATTATGGTCCAGATGCACTAAAGAAGTTGTTAAATCAATCTAAAGATTTCGTTGATTTTGCACTTTATATTGGAAGTCAAAAATATTCAGCACAGACGCCCAAAGGCAAGTCAGAGATGATAACCGAAATACTTGGTTTGATAAAGAATATTCCTGATGAGATCGAAAGGACAATAAGGGTTAAAGAACTGGCAAAAACCACGGGTATCGATAGCGATATACTTTTAAAGCAGATAGAATTGTTGCCCGATAAGAAAAACTTATCATATTATTCCAAAGAAAAAATAAGTATTGTTGAACAGACTGCGGCTGAGAATGCAGAAAAAACCTTAATTAAAATTCTTCTCAATCAACCAGACTGGGCAGGTGAAATTTATGGATGCTACAATCTTTTACCTGAATCAGTACAAGCAGCTATGGAATATTGCTATAGGAAAGATGTTTCCGAAACAAGTATCCCAAAATTATTAAATCAACTAAAAAATCCAGAGCAGGCTAGTTTGCTGACCCAATTTCTTATGAACGAAACAATACAGATGAAACCTGAAATTACAAGGAAGGTATTTTATGATTGTGTGGGGATTTTATGCAGGAAGTTTTATGAAAAACGTGCAAAAC
>JAMWCC010000056.1 GCA_023818375.1 Candidatus Omnitrophota bacterium
GCTTGATATTGCAGTTAAGCTGAAGTTTGATGCAATACAGTTTCATGATGATGATATTGTTGATGTAAATCTTTCTGCTTCAGAAATAGAAAAAAAGGTTAAAGAGATTAAGAAAAAGCTTGATGACAGAAATCTTGGTGCTGAATTTGTTGCACCAAGAATATGGGGCCATCCCCTGACAGTTGATGGAACATTTACTTCAAACAATCCAGAAGCAAGAAAATATGCTATTGAAAGAACAAAAAAAGCGATAGATATTGCAAATCTTATAGGTACTAAAAACATCGTTTTGTGGCCTGCAAGGGAAGGTTCTTACAATAGAGAATCAAAGGATGCAAAGATTGCTATTGATAGATTTGTTGAGTATCTGAACAAGATTTTGGAATATGATAAAAACATAAGGATTCTTGGAGAAATGAAGCCCAACGAACCAATGGATGCTGCTTTTTGCCCGACAACAGGCCATTTTTTGGCTCTTGCTTCAAGAACAATTGAACCTGAAAGGGTAGGAGTTCTGATAGAAACAGCCCATGCAATTCTTGCAGGGCTTGAGCCATCTGATGAGATGGGTTTTGCCCTTTCATTTGGAAAACTGTGGGGAATTCATCTTAATGACCAAAATGGCTTGAAGTTTGATGAAGACAGGACATTCGGGGTTGTTAATCCAAGAAGGGCACTTTCTCAGGTGTATCTGCTGGAAAAATATGGATACGGCAAAAATGGAGAATATGTCGGGCTTGATGTCAAGGTTTTGAGAACTCAAAAAAAGGAAGTGTCCTTTAAACATCTTCAGTACAGCAGGGAGATATTTTTGACTCTTGTTGATATTGTTCGTTCTCTTGATGAAAATAAACTTGAACAACTAAGGTCGCAGCAGGATTATGAAGAAATTGATTATTACATAACAAGCAAACTTTTTGGTAAATAAACTTGGAGGATTTATGTACAGAATAGGTGAAGAAGAAATAAGAGAGTTGAGAAAGGTTTTTAAATCAAAACAGTTATTCAGGGTTGGAGATCCTGCAGCAGGACATCCTGGTGAGGTTGTGAGGTTTGAGCAGGAGTGGGCAAAGCTAATTGGAACCCAGTATGCGCTTTTAATGTCAGGCGGTGGAACTGCTGCATTAATATGTGGGCTTGTAGGTTTTGGTATTGGTCCTGGAGATGAGGTCTTGATACCTACCTATACATTTATGGCAACAGCAAGTGCTGTGCTTGCAGTAGGAGCAATTCCTGTTCTTGTTGAGGTGGATGATTCCTGCACCATGGATCCTGATGACCTTGAGAAAAAAATAAGTCCGCAGACAAAGGCAGTAATTCCAGTTCATATGGTTGGAATGCCAGCGGATATGGAAAAAATCTGTCAGATTGCAAAAAAACATAATTTGAAGGTTCTTGAAGACGCCTGCCAGGCAGTTGGTGGAAGTTTCAAAGGAAAAAGGCTTGGCTCCTGGGGAGATGCAGGCGCTTACAGTTTCAATTATTTCAAAATTATTAGCTGTGGTGAGGGTGGTGGGTTTGTTACGAATGACAGAATGATTTATGAAAGGGCTTCAATCTTCCACGACAGTGGTACTGCCTTCAGACCTTATGCAGGAGATTTTACTATTCCTATATTCCTCGGGCTACAATTCAGGGCAAGCGAAGTATTGGGTGCCATCATGAATGTTCAGTTGCAGCGGCTTGATGGAATACTGAATGACTTAAGAAAGGTAAAGAGGATTTTTATGGAAGAACTTTCCGGAATTGATGGAATCGGGTTTGCAAGATCCAATGACATTGAAGGAGATTGCGGGGTTGTTGTTGCCTTCAGGTTTGAAACACCTGAAATGGCAATTGCTTTTGCTCAGTCAGAAGGTGTTGGTGGATGGAGACCTCTTGATAGCAGGAAGCATGTGTGGTTTGACTGGGAACCAGTTGTAAACAAACGAATTGGTGGGCATCCTGCAATGAACCCATACAATTTCCCGCAGAATGCAAATCTGAGAAAGGATTATACAAAAGAGATGTATCCAAAATCAATTGAAAATCTTGGAAGGACAGTTTTTATTTCTGTTAATCCTGACTGGAAGACCAGGGAAATTAAGGAAAAAATCAACGCATGTAAAAACGCAGCAAAAAAACTAAAATAAAAAGGACTGGTTATGAAACTTGATTTTTTTGATGCAAATGCTTTTATTGGTAGACCTAACAATGGACAACTTGGTTCTGTAAGTACAGCAGAACAGTTGCTTGCGGAGATGGATAGACAGGGTATTTCTAAAGCAATTGTCTGGCATATTTTTCAATACGAAGGAAGTATTGTTGAAGGAAATAGAATTCTTGCTGAAGAAATCTTAAAGTCAGACCGTTTGTATGGTTGCTGGACAATACTTCCGCCACAAACACAGGAAGTAATAGGGAAGGATTTTTTCAAAAAAATGAAGGAAAACAAAATTGTTTGTTTGAATGCATTTCCTGAATGGCACAGGTTTATTCTTGATAGTGTTGGTTTTGGAAGGTTTTTGGATGAATTATGTGAAAGGAAAATCCCAATTTTTCTTACAATGGGAAGAACATGTATTACCTGGGAAGGGCTTTACAGGCTTATGAAAGAGTTTCCACGACTTACCTGTGTTTTGTGCGATATTGGAATATGGGGCGTTGACAGATACACCTGGCCACTACTTGAAAAGTTTGAAAACTTCTATCTTGAATCAAGTCAGCTTTCTCTTGAAGAAGGTGGTATAGAAGCAACAGTTAAAAGGTTTGGCTCTGAAAGGATAGTTTTTGGAACAGGGTTTCCTGTTCAGTATCAGAAAGCTTCCATACTTCAACTCACGCACGCTGATATTTCAGAGAAAGACAAAGAAAACATCGCTTCAAAAAATTTAGAAAGAATTTTACAAAAGGAACAACTATGAACACGTTATGGAAGGAATTTCTTGAAAAAGGAAAAGTAGAAAACTGTCCTGTCTATGACATGCACGGACATATGGGTTCTTTCAGCAGGATTTATTTCCCTTATGGAGATTTTGATCCAGAAATAACAAAAAACCGTCTTGACAGGGCAGGGATTAAGATGCTTGTCTTTTGCTCTCACTGGGCGCTTTTTTCTCCTGATATTGGAAATAAAGCCAATATTGATGTTGTGAGAAAACTACCAGAAAGGCTTCGTGCATATTGCGGACTTAATCCCAATTATCCTGAAATCATAGAGAAAGATGTTGATGAGTTTGAAAAGTACACGGATGTCTTTGTTGGTTTCAAGCTTCTTGCTGATTATCACAGAAAGCCAATTTCTCATGAAAGCTATGCATCTGCCTGGAAATACGCGGACAAACACGGTCTTATTGTATTACTTCACACATGGGGCTGGAGCCAGTTTGATGGACCAGAGCAGGTAAGGATTGTTGCTGAAAAATATCCGGGTGCAAAGATACTTCTGGGACATTCCTGTCATGGGGAATGGGACAAAACGATACAGCTGATGAAAGATTTCCCGAATGTTTATGCTGAATTGTGCGCTGTTGTTGACGATAGGGGCGGACTCGAACAGATTATTGAGGCCGTTGGTTCAAATCAGATTGTTTTCGGAACTGACTGGCCATGGTTTAACCATCACTACTATATTGGTGCAGTCCTTGATTCAGGTATTTCAGACCAGGACGCTCATAACATCTTTCACAGAAACGCAGAAAAGCTTCTTTCATCTCTGATTTAACGACAGATGTTTCCAACTTTTGGATTGTGGGATATTATCCTGATACTGGTTGTTACTGCTCAGGCCAGTATTCTTGCATATATCTCTGATCCAAAGAAGAAGTCCTTTGTAATAGTTTTCCCTTTTCCTTTTACTATTGCAACGATTTCTCTGGGTGGAGTAATTGATGCCACAAATGTTTTAGGGCTTGTTAGTCTTGCTTTTTTTACTTATGGCGTCTGGTTTTTCTACACAAAACTCAGGTTCAACATTGTTTTTTCAATAATATTTTTTGCTCTTGTTTATTGTCTTGTCGGAATTTTTCTTGCAGGAATGATCAACAGGTCAGATTTTACTTTCTGGGTATCAGTATTGTTTGTATCAATTTTTGCACTCTGTCTTGCCTTTTTTACTCCCTGTGTTGAAGAAAATCCTTACAGAACAGACCTTCCAGTATGGATAAAGGTTCCAATAATTGCTGTCGTTATTGTATTTCTTATTACACTAAAGAAATACCTTTCAGGTTTCATGACTGTTTTTCCAATGGTTGGTGTTATTGCTGCCTACGAAGGAAGGTTTATGCTAAAAAGTTTGTGCCGACAGATTCCTCTGTTATCTATAAGTTTGATATCATTGATGATGACAGCAAAAATACTGATGACTTTTATAAATCCGTATCTGTCGCTTCTGGCTGGCTGGATCACATTTTTGTTCGTCTTAAAACTTACAGGTAATTTTTTATGGAACCAGTTTTGTCTGGAAAAATTGAAGAGTTGAAATTTGTTTCTGAGTTTGATAGAAGCATTCAGGAATGCCTGATTATGAAATCAAGAAGTATTCCTGCAAGTGGCATTGTAATATATCTTCATGGAGCAACAAACCATAAAGAGCAGGGTTTTAACAGGGAAATTTTCAATGGAACATTTGGCAGATTGCAGGACTTTTTGCATGATAAAAATTTTGTCTATGTTTGTCCTGAATACAGGGGTGATTCCTGGATGAACCATGCAGCAGAATGCGATATCAAGCAGTTGACAGGAATGTTAAAAAGAGAGTTCAGGACAGAGAAAATGTTTATTATGGGTGGTTCAATGGGCGGAACAAGTGCACTTATTTTTACTACAAGGAACCCTGACTTGGTTTCAGGAGTGCTTGCTTTATGTCCTGCAACAGATATGAAAAAACTTTATTATCAGTGGGTAGGAACAGAAAGAGATTTTCTGGCAAAAACAATAGAAGTTGCTTATGGTGGAAGTCCAGAGAAAAACCCTGAAGAATACATAAAAAGGTCAGCGATACACCAGATTGAAAAATTTCGCTCAATTCCAACAGCAATCGTACATGGTGATGCGGATATGTTGATATCTGTTGAGCACTCACGATTACTGATAAACAAAGCTCTTGTCCGGGGAATAAAATTACTTTATCATGAAATAAAGGCTGGAGACCATGACTCACCCATCAGAGATTTTGAAATTGTTGAAAAAGCCCTTTTGTGGTTATTTTCTAAAGGGCAATGAGAAAAATTGCAAGGCATGCGATAATAACTCCGAATATCTGACGGAGCGTTGGTATTTCTTTCCAGATTAAACTGGCTAAAACGGTTATCAGAAGCAGACTTGCACAGCTTGCTATCGGAAAGAATACAATTCCCGGAAGTACAATTATTGCCTTCAAAGACAATATACCACCTGCAATCAAGACGAAACCAATAATTGCTCCTAGGAAGAGCTCAGTTTTTTTGATTTTTTTCTTTGTTATTGAAAATGCCAGAATAGAGCTGAGAAGCGCAAAGACGTGGAAAATAAGAAGATAAGAGTTTACAGAAGAAGGCCCCAGGTGGCCTGCCATTTTCCAGGTTGTATCAGAAATCCCGCACAACAAAAAACTTATGATTATATATTTGAGCCACATTTTTATTCCTTCTTATCTTCCTGTAAAAGAAAAATTGCCAGTGGTACCAGAATGAGTCCTAACATCTGTCTTATATTGGGTATTTCCTTCCAAAAAAATATGGAAGCGATTATTGGAATAACCACAGAAAGATTTACTGCTGTCCAGGAACTTGAAATTTTTCCATATTTCAATGAAGCAAGAAGGGCAAGCCGTGAAAGAAAAATTGTTACTCCACCAACAGAAGCAATCAGGGTTAAACCCATTGAAGTCTTGAAAGTGTCAAAGAATGTCATATAAAGCAACATAAAAAATACCGCAAAAATTCTTTCTGAAAGAATAAGAGATATTCTGTCACAGCCAAGCTGATTGGCGTGTTTATACAACAAAGCTGCAATTGTATAGAAAACCACACTAAAGAAAAGGTAAATCATAGACTTATTTTGAACTTGCAACCTTTTTTACTGCTTGTGCAACGGCTTTTGCTACATCTTTGTTGAAAGGTGAAGGAATAACATAATCAGGATTTAAATCTTTTTCTGTTATTACGCTTGCTATGGCTTTTGCTGCTTCGATCTTCATTTTTTCAGTAATCTGGCGCGCTTTTGCATCAAGAGCACCCCTGAAAATACCCGGGAAAGCAAGAAGATTATTTATCTGATTTGGATAATCACTCCTTCCTGTCCCTACAATAAAAGCTCCTGCTTTTTTTGCCTGCTCTGGCATTATTTCAGGTACAGGATTTGCCATTGCAAAAATTATCGGGTTTGGTTTCATCTTTTTAATCATTTCAGGAGTGACAAGATTAGGTCCCGAAAGTCCTATAAAAATATCAGCATCTGAGAGCGCATCGGCAAGAGTACCACAATCTGATTTTGCAAGATATTTTAGAATTTCAATTTTTGCTAAATTCATCCCTGTTTTTCTTTTCCTACAGATTATTCCATTTCTGTCGCAAAGTAAAATCCTTTTTATGCCATATCGACGAAGGATTTTAGTTACAGCGATTCCTGCAGCTCCAGCACCATTTATTACGACTTTTACAGAAGCTGGTTTTTTGTTTGCGAGTTTTAAACTGTTAATAATTGCTGCAAGAACCACTATTGCTGTTCCATGCTGGTCATCATGGAAGACAGGAATTTTCAGCTTCTTTTTCAATATTTTCTCAATTATGAAGCATCTGGGGCTGGAAATATCTTCAAGATTTATTCCACCAAAACCGGGTGCAATTGCACAAACAGTGTCAATAATTTTTTTTACATTTTTTGTTGCAAGACATATTGGGTACGCATCAACACCACCAAACTCCTTAAACAATATTGCCTTACCTTCCATGACTGGCATTGCTGCTTCTGGCCCTATATCTCCAAGTCCAAGTACTGCGCTTCCATCAGTGACCACTGCCACTGAATTTTTCTTAATTGTATAACAATAGGCAAGTGAAATATCTTTTTCAATTTCTTTGCAGACCTCTGCCACACCTGGTGTATAAGCAATGGAAAGATCTTCCTTCGTTTTTAGGGGCGTTTTTATCCGTATCT